>JBCDIR010000001.1:0-16981 GCA_038748735.1 Bacteroidota bacterium
GGCACTCAACCCTTGCAAGCAAAAGCCGACCAGGTTGCTACTGATGGCGTAACAAATACAAGCACCCAGAATAAGCACCCCGTAGCTGCCCGGACTTTGCACCCCCATGCCGTCACAACAAACGATCAGGAAAAGGGCGCCCGCCAACCCCAGAAGAATTCCCCCCGTTTTAGCCCAGCTAAACGTAGAGCCAAAAAATAGTAACCCCAGCAACAGGGTAAAAAGCGGCGTCATGGAGTTAAGAATACCCGCCAGGGAACTGTTCACGTGTTCCTGTGCAGCCGGAAACAGAAACGAGGGAATACCCGTTCCCAAAAGCCCCACGATGAATAAAGTAGGCAATTGTTTTCGTTCCACTTTGCGCCATTCCCGCACTATGATGGGTAGGAAAGCCAGCGCGGAGACACCCAGGCGGATGCCGCCAACCTGCTCAGCAGAGAAGTAAACTAAGCCCCATTTGATGAGTACGTAAGAAGTACCCCAAATAAGGCTTAGCAGGGCCAATATGCCCCAAGCCTGCCACGGCGAGACCTTCGCTCGCGGCGTTTTCAATAATGTTTGCATCCCGTTTGTATACTAGAAGTCGGTTCAAAATTAACGTATATTTCGGAAAACAGCCCAGACAAGCCTTTGAAAAATCATATAAAACTTTTTCTATTGTGTATTTTGCATGAAATATGCGCGCGGCGACCCAACGAGCAGGAGCTGGAATTACGTCTATGCTCATACGTAGTTCTAAAATTTCGCACCCCGTCCACCTTAATAAATACTTATGAAAAACACCTCTCTACACCTTCTTTTGTTGGTACTAAGGGCGTGGCTACTTTTGTGCTGCCCGGCATTACTAACGGGTCAGACGGATAACTGGCAGTACTTTTTTACTAGTAACTCGTTACGTGACGGTGCGGAATCTGAACAGTACGTTTGGTTACGCTCGGATCAAGCGCTACTGCAAATTGACAAAAATAGTGGTACTACCACCATACAATCACGCTTTACGGATCACTTACCTGCCTCCATAATCGCCATTGAAAACCTAGCCGACAACCGAGTAGCTGCGCTTGGCCAAGCGAACGACTTATACATTTGGGACGGCGAATGGCAAGCGCCAATCTACATCAATGATCCTCCCCAAAACTATATTTACAACATCATCGGCGAGCGGAGGGCGGGTGTTTTACTCCTGAATGATTACCAAGATATTTACGAATTTAGTACGGATGGCTCCCTAATCCCACTTGGCCTACCAGTAGGTTCAGTCGGACTCAACAGTGTGTTACTCAACGCAGACGGACATTTGTGGACTTGGAGTAATAGCTCACTTTTTCATTTTGATGCGCAGAACAACTTGCTAGCAGTAGAAACCTTCGAGAATGAATACATCTTCAAAAGCCACCTAGATGCGGCGGGAGGAATTTGGGTCATTACCCAAAGAAAACTGTTTCATCGTCCTCCCGGACAGACTACCTGGCAAGTGATTACCGCCGAGGAATCGGGTATCGCGCCTGGAACTTTTCATCTCTTGACCGCGCCCGGTGGTGGTATCTATGCCCACAGTTTGTGGGGAATTCACCAGGTTCAATGGCAGGACAATGATTTTGTCGTAACCGATATTGAAGCAGCGCTGGGCGGCCAACTTAACCTACCCGAGGATTATGCTTACCAAGACCGGACGGGCCGTTTATGGTATTGGCAACACACGCGTGGAAAGCTCTGTAATTGGCACCCAGACGCAGACCGCATCCGCACCAAAGGATCGCTGCTCATTCCCCAGCTTACACTTCGAACGGTAGTTTTTGATCCCCAAGGCAGGGCTTGGTTGGGTGGCTACGGCTTTCCTGCTTACTTAGACGGTGGAGAATGGAAAACGCTGATTCCAGCATCAGTACTAACGGGTGAGACCCCACTGCCTTTTCTACTCTCCGGTAATACGGTCACCGATTACGTCTTCGCTCGGGACGGATGGCCTCTTTTTGCCACTGATGATTCATTTGTATTCGGTCCGCCTATCCGCCAGTTGCTACGCTGGAACGGGCTAGACCAAGATACGCTCAGTTTTACGGCTCCAGGTAGTGGATTCTTCACCAATACTATCTTGCACCTCGATGACGATCAAAACCTGTGGGTTGGCGCGCGCTTCGGTGGTTCTTTTTCAGTAAACTCTGAGGGAGAATGGTACCATTTTTTGGTGAGGGATGTACCGCCCGTCGCTAGCGGAGCGAGCTTCTTTGCTACGTTAGAACCCGCCCCCGATGGCAGTGTTTGGCTCGCAACGGACCGGGCGTTGGTGCGGTACGATGGCTTCCAGTTTACAATCCTGGCACGTAACGAAGTCGACTTCGACGATGCTTATGTTCAAGACATCAGCTTTGCCGCTGACGGTACGCCCTGGGTTAGTTTGAATGACAAGGGCGTTAAGCGTTTGGTGAACAATACTTGGGAAGATATTTCACCACCTGACGATCCCGACGCAGGAGCGCTAACCGTAGCCTACGTCACCCACGCCCCGGATGGAACCGCCTGGGTCGCCACGACGAGTAAGGGGGTGTTTAGTTACCAAAATGGTACCTGGACACCATGGAACACGACCAACAGTGGTTTAGCAGATGATTCCCCCTTGGCCATTGAAGTGGATGCCAGCGGGCGAGTATGGTTCGTGGGTTCACAAACCTTGTCCATTTATTCGCCTGCACCATCTGCACCCATTCGTCCTTTGGTCGCCAACGCTTCGTCACCTTTACACGTTTACCCCAATCCCAGCAGTGGTTTGTTTACGGCCCGTTGGTACGCACCCGGGGCGGGAACTTACCAGCTCCGGTTGGCCAATGCGGCGGGGGAAGTGGTACAGACTAGCACCGTAGTAGTAGCTACGGAGGGGAGTTATCAAGCGGCGTTCAACGTTCCGGGCTTAGCAGCGGGCACTTATTTTTTACAAATTACCCAAGACGGAAAAATGGTGACCACAGCACCACTGGTCCGCTTATAATTGGCGCTGGTTCTGTATAAAAATGCGAAGATTATTAAGCGACCAAACGATTAATTACGACCTTTGGTCCGCTCTAATGCTCGCTAAATGTACCCGAACTACGAACAACGTCAGCAAGAATTTCAGGCAACGGCTACTGCTCTCCAAGAACGCTATACGCGCCTGGGTTGGGTGCGGCTGGTCGTTTTCATTGGTTTAGTAGCCCTGTTGATTGTCGCTTGGCGAGAACTGCCGTGGTGGGCGGGGCTGCTGGGTACTTTACTCAGTATTTTCGGCTTTGCTCGCCTCGTTCGGCAACACGAGCAGGTACAGGCAGCCGGTCGCCACCAACAACACTTAGCCGACTTGCAGGGGCAGGAATTGGCCAGTACGCAACACGACCACCGTGCCTGGCCCACGGGCGAGGTCTTTGTAGACCCACAACATCCCTACACTTACGATCTTGATATTTTTGGGGCGTATTCGCTTTACCAAAAAATTTGCCGAGCGCATACCCGAGCCGGACAACAGTTGCTGGCGGACTGGTTGGCCGCCCCCAGTACTACGGAGCTAGTCGAAGCACGCCAAGTGGCCGTAACGGAACTGGCCCAACAAACCGACTGGCAACACCACCTGCGGGCGCAGGGGGCGGCTTTGGACGAAAGTCCCGATCAAATAAAAAAATTGCACGAGTGGTTAGCACTGCCCGCGGTGGTGCAAGGCAACACGGTGCGGACCGCTGCCTTGTGGGTTGCGCCGATACTTTTCACTGTTGCCATGGCACTGTGGGCGACGGTCTGGCCGTGGTATTTGGCCCTACTGTTGTTGGTACCTGCGGGATTGGTACTGCGCGGGAGTTTTGAGGAAATCCAGCAACTACACGCCCTGACGGGTAAGGCCGCGCAGACTTTACGTGCTTACGCGGCCATGCTGGAGCAGGTCGAGTCGGCTACGTTTACGGCCCCTCGTTTGGTCCATTTGCAACGACAAATCGGTCACGAGGGAAGCGCTGCCTCTACCGCCATCCGTAAATTGGCCTACCGCCTAAGCCAACTGGACGTACGCTATAACGCTTTTGTGTTTCTGCTCGAATTCTCCGTCGTTTGGGATTTGCAACAAGCCTACTTGCTGGACAAGTGGAAAGCGAAGTACCGTGACGATCTACCGCGTTGGTTTGCGGCCTTGGCGGAACTGGAAGCCCTCGTTAGTTTGGGAAACTTACAACTCAATCACCCCGCGTGGTCTTTACCCCAGATCAAGGAAGAACGTCGCCTGACGGCCCACGAACTGGGTCACCCGCTGTTGTCGGAGACCACCCGCGTCACCAACGAAATGGCCATGCCCACACACGGCCATATCCACCTCATCACGGGTTCAAACATGGCGGGAAAAAGTACCTGGCTGCGCACCGTAGGGATCAATATCGTGCTGGCCTTAGCCGGTAGTCCCGTTTGCGCCAAGCGGATGGAATTATCTCCCATGCAAGTGTACACCAGCATGCGGACCACCGACGCCCTACACGAAAGTACGTCCAGCTTTTACGCAGAGCTGAAACGGCTAAAATTCATCATCAGCGCCGTGGAAGACCCACAGCGGACCGCCGGAAGACCCGTGTTCTTCATCCTGGACGAGATACTAAAAGGCACCAATTCTCGGGATCGCCATACGGGGGCCAAGGCGCTTATTCGCCAACTGGTCGCTAGCAACGGCGCGGGACTAATTGCTACCCACGACCTGGAACTGGCCGAACTGGAAGCCGAAGCCGACGGTCAGATGGAGAACTGGGCCATGGAGGTAGACATCAACGACGGTGAACTAGCCTTCGATTATAAGATCAAACGCGGGGTAAGTCAGAGCTTCAACGCAACCATTTTAATGCAAAGAATGGGTATTCAGATTCAAGATTTCTAGTTTCCCCCGTCGTTTGCGCCTAAAAACCTGCTTTGACTACTGGCCGACTTGTGAAAACTCCCTACGGATGCTACCTTTAGTGGGTCAAAACGCCCAACGCATGATTCGCTCCTGCATCACCTTTTTACTGGTGTTGCCCCTTTTTCTCGACGCTCAGGATGTACTGCTCCGCCCCGTGGACGTGGTGGGAACTGACCTCACGCCCGCCCAGGCCCTAACCGCTATTAGCGAGCAGCAAAAAATTCCCATCTACTTTGATGCAGCCGCTTTACCCTTTGACCGCCGTACCTACACCTTACAGCAAGTCCCGCTGCGGCAAGCACTGACGGAGATTCTCCGGGGGACCTCCTGGCGATTTTACACCTATCGAGCAAACAGCGTAGTCATTACCAGCGAAGCACAGTTCAACGAGCTGGAAGCGTACAAAAACCAATTCTACGACGCCCTCAACAACCGTCTCCAACGCGGCACGGACCCCAACTCGGTGATCGTCGTGGGAGCAGAAGAACCCAGCCCCGCAGGAGTGACCCCAACGATTGTCGGGCGCTTGGCGGATGCACTCACCGCAGAACCCATCATTGGCGCTACCGTTTTTTGGACGGACCTCAGCGACGGGACGGTAACGGACAGTCGAGGAATTTGGGAAATGAAAGTTCCCAAGGGCGAGCACCAACTGCTGGTTCAGTACATTGGCTACGCGGATTTTCAGCGTAATTTTGACATCAAAGGTGACGGTTTTTTGGATATGCAGCTCCGCCAGGAAGCGACCGATTTGGAGACCGTCATTGTTTTGGCGGAAGCCAATGACCTCAACGTGACCGAAACCCAGGCGGGGGTCAGTAATATTTCGGTACGGCGAATTGAAGAGCTGCCCTCCCTCCTGGGCGAAGCCGACCTCGTGCGTGCCATCCTGACCGATGCCGGAGTCAGCTCCATTGGCGAGGGCGCGAGTGGATTCAACGTTCGTGGCGGGGCCGTTGATCAAAACCTGATCTTGCAAGGAGAGAGTATTTTGCTCAATCCTTCGCACGCTTTGGGTTTTTATTCGGCGATTAATCCGGAGGTGATCCGGGAAGTATCGCTGTACAAGACCATTTTGCCGGCGGAGTACGGCGGGCGCCTGTCGTCAGTGCTAGCTGTAGACCTGCGGGAGGGGAGCCGAGAAACGTTTCGTACCCGGGGCGGTCTCAGTTTCGTAACGGCTAAGTTGAGTGTGGAAGGTCCGATTAACGAGGGCGACGGTTCGTTTTTGATCGGGTGGCGAGGTAATTATTCGGACTGGGTATTGCGCGAAGTCAACGTACCAGAAGTCCGTAATTCTTCGGCTAACTTCTACGATCTCAATCTACTTTTCGACTACGATCTATCGAAAAACGATCAGCTTTCCGTGGCGGCTTACGCGGCACAGGATGCTTTTATTTACAATAATGATTTTGGTTTCAATTACGGCACCCAATCCATCGAAGGTAACTGGTTGAGAACCATCAACAAAGACTGGCAGTCGGACCTCAGCCTGGTCTACAATCGTTACCGCAGCGACCGCGAGGAGTTGGGCGGGGTGGACAATGGCACCCTCCGCACGGGCCTGACTTACACTAAACTGAAAGGCAAACTCAACGGTACGATCAGTAAAGAGCTGAGCACTCAGGTCGGGCTAGAAGCCATCCTGTACGAAGTTCCCGGGCAGGAGCAGTTGCCATTAGGGGAGACTTCGACCTTGCCTACTATTCAGCTCGAAGACGAACGTGGGCGGGAGTTTGGCCTCTTCGGCGAGGCCGATTGGTCACCGACGGAGGCACTATCGTTTCGCTTGGGCTTGCGCCTCAATGCTTACCAATATTTGGGCGAACGCACGCTGCGGGCGTACGATGATTCAGGTATTTACGCAGTAGAAAACGTAACGGATACGCTCAATTTCCGAGCGGGAGAAGCCATCCAAAACTACTTTACTTTTGAGCCACGCTTGTCCGTACGTTACCAGCTTTCTGACGAACAATCGGTCCGTGGGGGCTACAGCCGAACATCGCAGTTTATCAACCAGATTTTTAATACGGATACGCCTACCCCGCAGAGTCAGTACCAGTTGAGTACCCCTTACGTGAAGCCGTTTTTGGCGCATAATTTCTCCCTGGGCTACTTCCGCAACTTCAAGCGCAACCGCTGGCAAACGTCCGTAGAAGGGTTTTACCGCGCCATTGACCAATTGTGGGACTACCGTGATTTTGCGGTGCTCAATTTGAATCCGTACATAGAAACGGAATTGCTGGAAGGGCAGGGCCGCGCCTACGGAGCGGAGTTGAGCGTTAAAGGACGAACGACTCATCTTGATGCCCAAGTGACCTATACTTGGTCGCGCACCGAGCGTCAAATTGCGGGCATCAACCGCGCCGCTTGGTTCCCCGCCAATTTCGACCAAACGCACAACCTAAACGTACTGCTAAAGTATCGGATCGACGGTAAACAGAGTCTGACGGCCAACTTCGTCTTCCTGACCGGGCGACCTACCACCGCGCCCATCGCGGCTTACAACACCAACGGCGGGGCATTGTCCATCCCAGTCTATACGAACCGTAATGCACTACGCATTCCCAATACTCACCGCCTGGACCTCTCGTACAAAATTGGGAAAAGTCGTAATACGGAAAAGCGCTTCAAGGGCAGTTGGGAAATCACGGTTTATAACGTCTACGGGCGGCGCAATCCGTTTTCCGTATTCTATAACCAAAACTTTCGGACGACCCGCGATTTTGTGGCCAACCGTTTATCCGTGCTGGGGTCCATCGTTCCGGCGATTAGTTACAACTTTGAATTTCAGTAAGTATGCGACTAAGAAACAACCTACGAACCGTACTGGGCTTGTTACTACTCGGCTGGAGCCTGAACAGTTGCCTGGACGAAATCCCCATTGAATTGGAAGAGCAGCCCGAGTCCGGTTTGGTGTTACAGGGGCAAATCGTTCAGGGAACGCCCGTTTCGCAGGTGCGGGTGGAGATACTGGAGCTTTTTCAGTTTGGTAACAACGTTAACCGGGCGGTAAGTAATGCCACGGTTAGAATCGTCAAAGAAGGCGGAGAAAGCAGACTCGTACCGCAGCAAGACCTATCCGGCAACTACGCCGTGGACTTGACACAAACCGATTTCCCCGTAGCCCCCGGCGACCGCTTCCGCCTCGAAGTAAGTACTTCAGATACGGACGACCTAATCGTTTCGGACTGGGACGAGTTGCAGGAAACACCGCAAGCCACGGCACTCACCTGGGCTACGACCGAAGTAGAAACTGTTGGGGCGCAAGACATGGTGCGCTTAGTACCTGGAATAGCTTTCTTCATCAGTACGCCAATGCGTTACAGCAACGGTACGCCCGCCAAGCTGCGCTGGAAATTTATCGATGCTTACCGAATCGTAGATGATGGCCTTCAAACTTGCTACGTTGAAAATCAGTACCAAGCCAATCGGGTTTTCTTACAGGATGGGGCTTTACTGGCGGAGGCGGAACTGACCAATTTCCCCCTCTTTGCGGCTAGCATTGGTATCCGGCACATTGACGGCTATTACCTGAGTGTATACCAGCAATCGTTAAGTCCCGCGTCCTTCCAGTACTGGTCTGATGTACAACGTTTAAACGAGCGGGAAGGGACGATTTTCGATAATCCGGCGGGAAGCATCGGCACCAATTGGGTCAACCAAACAGACTCTACCCGCATTGTTCACGGCTTCTTTTCGGCGGTTGCACAGGATGTTATCCGTGTATTTGTTTCGCGCGAAGATATGGGTGGGCTGCCTTACTATTGCCCTCTCCCCCCTCCTAACGGTTTCGCGCCGGCCCCAACGGTCTGTGATGATTGTCTACTGTACGGCGGTACGGGTTCCTCGCTCAATAAGCCTCATTATTGGCCATAACAATAGCATTTTATGCGTTATTTCGTCCTTTTCATCCTGCTGTCCCATTGTGGATGGGCGCATACTCAAGCGAGTAGTTCGCTGCAAGCCACCTGGGTACACTTTGATAAACCTTTCTACCTAACGGAAGACGTGCTAGGATTTCAGTTGTACCTCGCCCCCGAATTTGCGGGAGAAAATATCACGGTCCAAGCCATTCTTTTTGACCCCAACGGACAAGCCGTTAATTACAGCTACTGGCAAAATAACGGACGTGCGGTCATCAGCGGTAGTACGCAATTGGCGGCTGAGCTGTCCACGGATTGGTACTATCTCTCTTTTCGCGCTTGGGACCGGGAGAAAGGCCGCGAAAGGGTGTTACTACAAGCTCCCGTAGCCATTTACGATGCCCAGCAAGAAATCGTCACAGCGCGCGTCAGTCAGCAAGAACCCCCAAGGCTAAAGGCACCCGTAGAGACTGCTACCAGGAAGGCGCTGAACATTCAGTTGGTTGACGTACAGGAGCGGGTTTCAGCAGGAGCCCCCGTACGCATCGTGCTAGACATACGCGACCACCGGGGCCGTCCGGTAGGCGCTGATTACTCGCTCAGCGTCAGCGATTGGTCATTGCTAAGCTGTTCGCTCGCTTTGGGTATGGACAACCTGCACGCCAGCGATTCGCTGCGGGTCGTAGTGCCTCGTTTTTTAGGTAATGACCTCTACTGGCAGGGAGTACTCTTGAACGACGCCAAGGAAGAAGTAGCGGATGAACGTATACAAGTTCAACTTGGTGCGAATACACAAACCATCACGACGGACGAGCGGGGAGCTTATTTATTGCGAACTCCCGAGCGGGTACTCCACAGCGAACTGCACGTCACCTACCCCAACGGGCAAATGGCGACCACCCAGTTCCGACCCGCCCGCGGGCGTTTAGTGCTGGGCGAACTCTTCTATACCCCGGCCGTATTTCGGTATTTAGAACTACATCGCCAACGGCAACAGATCAATCAAGTCTTGGGGAATACCCCTGCTCCGCTGACTTACCGCCAAGCGAATACTGTGGAGTTGATTCCAGGAAAGGCATCATTTAGCGGCTATACGACCGACCAGAACCACGGCTGGTTGCCCACGGCGACGACCAAAGGACCAGCCAACCCCAGTCTAGTCTGGCAGAGTGGTATCCAAACCGACCGTGAAGGGGGCGCGGTCATCGAATTTACCCCGAGTTCCGAACGGACGGCTTACCGCATCGACATCGTCGCGCAGGACGCTAAAGGCCAGCGGGGGCGTACTTCGGTATTGTACCGGGCAGAATGACTATTAAACAAGTTCATTACATGATTTGGGAAAGCACTATCCGGGGGTTCAAAGCCTATCTACGCTTGGAGCGTGGCCTATCCGACCACAGCATAGCAGCTTACGAGCGGGATGTACGCAAACTGGAGACGTTCCTGAACCTACACGACATTACCGAACCACCCCGAGCACTGACTACGGCCCACCTCCGCGATTTTTTGAGCTGGATAAATGCCCTCGCGCTGGGCGTACGCACTCAGGCGCGCATTCTGTCGGGGATCAAAACTTTTTATAAATACTTGGATGCGGAGCAAGCACTCGCAACGGACCCTACCGACCTGTTGGAAGGCCCCAAACTGGGGCGGCACTTACCCGCCGTGCTCTCCTACGAAGAAATTCAGGCCATGCTAGCCAGTATCGACCTGAGTACACCCCACGGGCTGCGTAACCGGGCCATACTGGAAATGCTTTACGCCAGCGGACTGCGCGTGAGTGAATTGACGGCGCTGCCACTTCAAAACGTTATTTGGGAACTACAATTTTTGCGCATTATTGGCAAAGGAAATAAAGAACGCTTAGTCCCCATCGGTGAGGAAGCATTGAAACACCTGCGCTTTTACCTAGATGGCGTACGACGGCACCTGGGCAACATCAAGCCAGCGGCGGCTCACCTAACTTTTCTAAATCGGCGTGGTGGCCAATTGAGTCGTGTGATGGTATTCCAGATCGTAAAAGATTGCGCAAAAGCAGCCGGCATTGAAAAAAACGTAAGTCCCCACACCTTTCGGCACTCCTTTGCCACGCACCTAGTGGAAGGCGGGGCCGACCTGCGAGCCGTGCAGGACATGTTGGGGCACGAGTCGATTCTGACCACCGAAATTTATACCCATTTGGACGCGAGTTTTCTGCGCGATACGGTACTGCGTTTTCACCCCCGGAATCGCCCCACTAAAGCATCACCAGACGAATAGTTTGCCAGCGTTCCCCATCGGTTAGCACCAATTGGTAGACTCCCGCTGCTAGGCGTTCGCGTGCAAAGCGATAGGAAGTTGTACCGGGGCTCAGGGTGCGTTGCCACTGCCGTTGCCCCAGTTTATTGTAAACTGAAAGCTGAGCCGTACGGGATAACGCGTACGGCAACCGCAGCGTAAAAGGACCGCCACCGGGATTGGGGTATACGAGGGCTTGCTCTTCGCCAAAGAGCGGAGCTTGCGTAGCCACCATCAAGTCGATGAGCGTACTCGCTTCGCAATTATTGGCGTCCATCACGACCAAATTATACATTCCCGCTGGCACCTCGGTGAAGATGGAATCAAGCTGGATCTCGCCCTCATAGAGCAGGTACTGATAAGGCGGTGTCCCGCCGCTGGGTTCGGCGATAATCGTGGTATTTTCGATTATTCCGTTGAGGAGCAAGGGCGTCGGTTCGGAAACCGTTACCGGAGCAGTAGTAAATACGTTGCCCACCGCATCGTTGACGAAGATAGTATAACTGTCGGCTGGTAATCCCTCAAATAGATTACTGGCTTGGTAGTTGACGCCATCCAAGCTAAAACTGTAAGGAATAACTCCCCCGTCGATGGTGGCAATGATGCTGCCATCTTCCAAGGCATAGCAACTGACGTTTTCTACTACCTGCGAGTTGCCGCTGATCGCCTGAAAATTGACGGTCGCTTCGGTACAGGTTTCGCAATCATTTTGGTCACGCACACAGACGGTGTAGGTAGCATTGGGCAAGTCGGTAAAAATAGTATTTCCACCATAATTTTCCCCATCCAAAGTGTAGGTCAAAGTACCCGTACCGCCGCTGCCGTTCGCCGTTAGCTGATTGCCGAGGACTTCCGTACTGAGGTCCAGCGCTGGCGCTGCGGCCACGACTAGGTTCGTAATGACAAATTCAAAGCCCGCCGCGTCGCGTACCCTTAGCTCGTAGTTA
This sequence comes from Bacteroidota bacterium, assembly GCA_038748735.1. GTDB lineage: Bacteria > Bacteroidota > Bacteroidia > Chitinophagales > Saprospiraceae > Lewinella. The sequence continues at coordinate 11,991 of JBCDIR010000001.1, forward strand.
CCCGCTCCCAAGCCGTCAAATACGGGGACATCACCAAATGCTCCTTCGTTCAGTTGGTACTGATACGGGGGCGTACCCGACGTCACCTGCGCCGTGATTTGAGCATCCATTGCGCCCTGGCAGCTAACGGAGTCCGTCACCGCAGCCGTAGCTAGCAAATTGTTGACACTCACCGTCGCGGTCAGGGCTAGGGTACAGCCGTTCGCATCTATAACCGTGACCGTATTGGTACCGTTGGTCGAAACGTTGAATACATTGCCTGTCTGCGGCGATCCGTTATTGAGTTGGTATTGCCAAGGGGGCGTGCCGCCACTCGCACTAACTGCGATCTCAAAATCAGTGACCGTCACCTCCCCCGTGAGCGCTACCGGATTGATGAGGGTCACGTTATTCGTCAGTGCCGTAAAGCCGTTGGCGTCGGTCACTTCTACGTTGTACGTGTCCTGGCCAAGGCCCGTGAAGGTGGGGTCCTCCACTTGCGTCAAGCCCGTATTCAGCGTGTAACTGAAGGGGGGAGTGCCACCGGAAACGCTGGCGGTAATTTGTCCGTCGTTCGCCCCGTTACAGCTGATACGCTCCGTCAGTTCGGCACTAACGGCCAGGGTATTGACCACTACTGTTGCCGTTACCGGAAAGGTACAGTCGTTGGCATCAATGACGCTAATCGTATAGTCTCCACCGCTAGTAACCGGGAAGACGTTACTGCTCTGCGGACCATTCTGGTCGCCCACCAAGTCGTAGCGCAAGGGGGGCGTTCCTCCACTAGCGTTGACGGTAATTTGCAAACCATCCGTGCTCGCGTCACCCGTAATGGCGGTCGGATTCGTCAAGGTGATAATATTAGAGTTACGGAAAAATCCTTCGCTATCCACAATGGTGATGAAGTAACTCCCCGGCCCCAAGGCATCGAAGGTGGGACTATTCTGCGTCGTTTCTCCTAAGGTGTAGGTAAATGGTGGGGTGCCACCATTTACGCTAGCCGTAATGATACCGTTCGTGGCGTTGTGGCAACTGACCGCTTGCGTCAAAATCACGCCGACTTGCAGTGTGTTGGCAAATACGGTGAAAGTAGTCGTAGCCGTACATCCCTGGCCATCGGTGACCGTGATGGCGTAATCGTCATTGGCGAGATTCGGAAAGATGGGAGAGCTTTGCTGCGTTTGTCCACCGTCAATGCTATAAGAGTAGGGCGCCGTCCCACCCGCCGCCGTAACGATCACATCATTGACCAATACGTTATTGCTAATGACCAGCGCGGGAGGCTGATTAATCGTTAGTGACGAGGAAGCGGCTACGTCCCCAAACTGGTCCGTGACGGTGACGGTATAAGTACCCGCGCCGAGGTCCGTAAATTGATTACTCGACTGCGTCGGGTCGCTATCGTTCAAGCGATAAGTGTAGGGCGGCAGACCACCCGAAACCGTAACGGATAGACCAGCAGTCCCCTCGCCCGGACAACTGATGGTCCCTGTTTGGGCCAGCGTTACGTTCATCTGGCCCACGGTAATTTCCACCTGAAAAACGTTACCCGTAATACTTTCTCCTCCGTTGTTTTGAATGGTGAATCCAAAACTATCTTCCAGGGTAATTCCGCCACCGTGGGAATAGAATACGTTACCCTCATTGAGGTCGGCCTGGGTGAAGGTATCCCCGACGCCCAGGTTTTGCCCGTTGCGGCGCAAATTCCCCTGCGTCGGCAAACTGTTGAGCTGGTAAATGATTTGCTGCGCACTGCTAGCCTCGTCCGTAGCGGACAGTAAAGCGGCGCTGATGGGACGCTGCGCCCCCCGAGGAACGGACAAGACGTTGTTATTGACGATGGTCAGTGGTTGTCCCTCTATGGCGTAGCACAGGTCGAGTTGCCAAGATTCGATGCGACCACCGTCGACCTCATAATTATCATTGAATTCGATCCGCCAAGTACCCACGCTGTTGCCCCCCAGCAAGCTGGTCCAGTCGTCGAGGGGCTGAAAACTGCCCTGGATGATCACGTCGCTAGACGAGATGCAGCTATTCTCTAGGGCTTCCGCCGTAGCTACGGCCTCGGTAGTAAACGTAACTTGTAGGTTTTGCTGGCCACAGCCGAAGGGTTCGGCGGGAAAACCCGGTCGATCAAACAGGCGAAAACGCTCGCCATTAGGACTAATCAAAGTCGCATCTAGGTCACCGACGTGGCCGTGCGTGATGGTCAAGCTAAGGCTGAGGGCAGCCAGTTCAAAATTGTCGTTGGTCGTTGCACTTACCGCTACCGTATCCTGAAAAAAGCCTCCGATGGGGGTAGAACCGCTGGAACCAAGTGTTGTACAAATCAGATTATTAGTAGGTACTTCACTTGGCGCGGGGGAATTATCGGGGTTATTAGCAAAAGTAAAAGCAGCATGAACGACGAGCCAAAGCCAAGCTAGGATGTAGCGCGTGTGGTTCATAGGGGTGTTTCATAGTTCAATTACAAAGTTAATATAACTCTTGGAAAATATACGTTAATTCTTGCTTTGCGCTGATGGTAGACCAAATTAAGCCAACTCTGCCAATTCCATCCACTCCATTTCCAATTCTTCGATCTGTTCTTTGACGGTACTGAGTTCTTTTGATAATTCCGTGATGCGTTCGGCCGATAAGCTCGTATCGTTGAAGGCGGCGGTGATCTCGGCCTTTTGCTCTTCTAGTTTGCTGATCTTCTTTTCGAGGCGTTTGAGGGTTTTGCGTTGCTCTTGCGTCAAGCCGGGCTTAGCTTCTTCTTCGGAAGCTTTGCGGGCCTGGGTCTCCGCGCGTTCCTCCCGGCGCTGGGCGCGGTCCCGTTCGCGTTGGTCAATACGGTACTCCGTGTAAGTACCGTTGAAATCCCGAATGTGACCGTTTCCTTCGAAGACGAAGAGGTGCTCCACGAGTTTATCTAGGAAGAAACGATCGTGGGAGACGATGATGATGCAGCCCGGAAAATCCATCAGGAAATCTTCCAGTACGTTCAGCGTCATGATGTCCAAATCGTTGGTCGGTTCGTCCAGGATGAGGAAGTTGGGATTGCGCATCAGTACCGTCAGGAGGTAGAGGCGGCGGCGTTCGCCACCACTCAGCTGGCTGACGTAGACTTGCTGCTGGGAACGCGGAAAGAGGAAGCGCTCGAGCAACTGGGGGGCGGTCAGTTTTGCGCCTTTTTCTAGGGGAATGTATTCCGCAATATCCCGGATAACGTCAATGACGCGTTGGTCTTCTTTGAGTTGGATGCCGTCCTGGGTGTAGTACCCAAAAACGGTATTGCCACCCACTACAATTTTACCACTAGTAGGGCGTACCTGCTGCGTCAGCAAGTGCAAAAAGGTGGTTTTACCCACACCGTTCGGTCCGGCGATACCCACCCGTTCGCCTTTGCGAAATTTGTAGTTAAAATCCTTCACAATCACCTGATCGCCGTAGGATTTGCCAACGTAATGCGCTTCTAAAATACGCTTACCCAGCCGCTGCCCCTTGATGTCGATACTTAGCTCCGCATCGCGGTTAAAGTTGTTGACCTTGTCTTTGAGTTCGAGCACGCTATTGATGCGCGCTTTGCCCTTGGTGCCACGGGCTTTGGGTTGACGACCGAGCCACTCTAACTCGCGTTTGAGGATTTTTTTGTTCTTATCGTACTCGTTACCCTCGATCTCGTAGCGGGTGGCTTTTTTCTCTAGGTAATCGCTGTAATTTCCGCTGTAGCGGTACAGCTGTCCCTGGTCCAGTTCGACGATGTAATCACAGACGCGTTCGAGGAAATAGCGGTCGTGCGTCACCATGAGGATGGTGAGGTTGGGTTGTTGCAAATAGTCTTCTAGCCATTCGATCATATCGAGATCAAGGTGGTTAGTCGGCTCGTCCAGGATCACCATATCCGGTTCGTCGATGATGAGGCGCGCGAGGGCCAAGCGCTTACGCTGTCCACCGGAGAGTTGCCCGACGGGTTGCTGCAAGTTGTCGATATTGAGCTTGCTGAGCGTCTCCTTGATTTTTGCTTCAAAATCCCAGGCGCCGAGGCGATCCATTTCGTTCAGCGCGTCCTGCAAGTCGTCCGCCTTATCGGGCAAAAGGAGCGTCCGTTCGTAGCGCTCAATGGCTTTGACCATCGGGTTATCGCTCTCGAAGATGGCGTCCATGACCGTTTGCCGTTCGCCAAAATCGGGCGCTTGATTGAGGTAGTGCAGGCGAGCATCGCGGTGAACGTATACTTTGGAGCCGGTGCCTTCCGGCAAATCTACGCCGGCAGCAATCCGTAGGAGCGTCGACTTCCCCGTACCGTTTTTAGCCACTAAAGCGACCTTATTTCCCTTGTTGACGGGCAAGTTGACGGCATTGAACAACACCTTTTCGCCATAAGATTTAGATACCTTATCCAGCTCTAAGTAGATCATGGCCCGCGCTTATGACTTGGGTTTGTTACTGCGGCCCGAACGACGATTACCGCCTCCACCGCCGCGTCGATTACCGCCACCGGAACCACGACCCCGGCCACCGCCCGAGCGACGTCCACCACCGCCGCCTCTGCGTCCACCTCCGCCACGACCGGAGGGACTCCCCACGGGGATACCTTCTGGCAGGGGCAAGCGTCGTACCTTCATTTCCATGAGGTCTTCAATGCGGTAAAAACGCCGACGGTCTCCTCTGCTGATGAACGTAAGTGCCACACCCGAAGCATCCGCCCGGGCCGTCCGCCCGATGCGGTGTACGTAATCCTCGGGGTCCGGTGGTACATCATAATTGATGACGACGTCGATACCTTTAATGTCGATACCACGCGATAAAACGTCCGTTGCGACTACGATGGGGGTCCGGCCACTACGGAATTCTTGTAGGGCCGCTTCGCGTTCATTCTGATCCAGATCGGAGGAAATGGCGGCTACTTTTAGGCCCGCGCGCCGCAGCTCACTATTGACTTCGCGTACTTTCTTTTTGGTACTCGCAAAGATGATGGTTCGTTGGAGATTTTTCTTGCCTTGCAGCAGGTGAGAAACGAGGCGTAC
>JBCDIR010000002.1:0-16590 GCA_038748735.1 Bacteroidota bacterium
GCACTACATCAGCATTACCCACAAGATCGTTACGAGGTCATCGTCATTGCCGATACCTTCAGCGCGGAAACGCTGGCCGCTTTACGCGAACTGCCTATCCGAGTGGAAGAGGTGCGTTTTGAAAAAAGCACCAAGTCACGGGCCCTCAACCAGTGCATGAGCCGCCTCAATCCACAAGATTACGACATTGCCGTTATCCTGGATGCGGACAATACGATGCAACTCGATTTCCTAGCCCGGGTCAACGCAGCTTTCAACAGTAGCGTACGCGTTCTGCAGGGGCGTCGGGCCGCTAAAAATCACGATACCACCATGGGCATCCTCGACGGTCTGAGTGAAGACGTCAACAACCACATCCTTTGCCTGGGACACCGGGCACTGGGGCTATCGGCTCGCTTGGCGGGTTCGGGTATGGCTTTTGACTACCATCTCTTCCAAGACACCATGCGCGACATTGACGCCATCGGTGGTTTTGATAAAGAACTAGAACTAAGACTGACCAAACAGGGGGAACGCGTCTACTACGATCCCGAGGCGGTCGTCCTCGACGAGAAGGTCCGCAAAGGCGACCATTTCAGTAAGCAACGCAGTCGTTGGATTGCCGCACAGTTTCACTACGCGAAGGTGTTTTTCCCCGGGGCACTCTGGCGCTTCGTCCGCTACGGCCAACTGGACCACTTCAATAAGGCGAGTCAGATGTTGCTACCCCCCCGCTTACTCACACCGGGTATTTTGGGGATAGGCAGTCTCTTTTTTTGGTTGGTCGGCTTGCCGCATCTGGCCCTGATTTGGGTAATCATCCTGGGGCTAAACCTCCTCAGTTTTGCCCTGGCCATGCCGTCTTACGCGTGGCGCTCCCCTTACCGGGAAGCCTTACTGAACGTACCCTCGGCCTTTTTACACGCCCTGAAATCACTGCTGGGTTTGCGCAAAGCGAACAAGCAATTTATTCATACCCCACACGGCGAAGGCTAGTGGCTAAATTAGTGAGATAATGCCTTGGCACATTTTACTCCCCTTTTTACTGCTTGGCATCTTGGTGGGTGCGAGTCAGTGGAAGGAGACGAAGAAGAAAACGAAACGGACGGTAGAGAAACGGTCCCGGGAGCAGTGGGAGCGCTGAGTGGGTGGTACGATTTTGACTGGTCAAAATCGTGGTGGTACCTGCCTTCGGCAATGGCGGCGGTGCTCGTTCCTCGCGGGCTGTTCACACGTACACGTTAGAACCGCCCGCGACGAAGTCGCATCACCGCAAAGTGCGCAGCACAAGCACCACCACCTCAGCTTGCTGAGTGTACCACCACGACGTGCGAAGCACAAGTACCCCCGCGATTCCGACTTGTCATACGAGCACCAAAACCATCCATATCACACCAAACACGATCACAAACACTATATTGAATTAACAACCATGAACACCAAAGCAACAGGCTGGATAAAGGCGGGCAGTTACTCCCTACTGGGCTACGCGGCGCAGATGGGCTTCGGCTTCGTGAGCTTTCTGGTGCTGGTACGGCTCTTACCCGAATATGAGTTTGGGGTGTGGGTGCTGTACATGACCGCGCTGGCGTTTCCCGAAATGGGGCGCAGTGGCTTGTTGCAGAACGCGGTGGTTAAATTTTGTGTGGAGGAAGAGGAATCCTACGGTGACATACTGATGACGGGGCTGTGGCTGAATACCTTGGGTGGTTTGGGGCTCGGGCTGATTTTAGGGCTAATTTGCTGGCCGCTGAGTTGGTACATTTGGGAAGCGCCCGAACTGGCCTATCTCATCTGGTTGTACATTCCCTGGGCGCTTATCCACGGTACGGCTCGTTTTTTGGATTTCCCCAGTATGGTTCATCACGATTTTAAGGGGATTTTCTGGTCGAAAATTGCGTACGGCCTGTTGTTCCTAGTGGGCATCCTCGTCGTATGGCAGTGGCGGGGCGAAGTTCGTATTTTTTGGCTGCCCATCCTGCAGACGCTGGCCGCCATTCCATCTCTGTTGGTGTTGCTCTTTTATCGGCGCGATTACTTGCGCTGGGGTAACTATTCACCCGATTGGGCCAAGCGTATTTTTCATTTTGGCAAATTCGTTTTGGGTACCAACGTCAGCTCCATGCTATTCAACAAGATGGACCTGATGATGGTCGGGGCGTTTATCAATCCGGCGGCGGTGGCGGTGTACAGCGTAGCGACTAAGGTGACCAACTACCTAGAAGTGCCGATGTCCGGTATTTCGCAGGCGATCTACCCCAAGCTAGCCATGGCCAACAGCAACGGCAGCAAATCGGAAGTGGGAAAGTTATACGAAAAGTCAGTCGGCATCATCGTAGCGATGATTTTACCTTTAGCCATACTCGTTTTAGGACTATCGGAATGGGTGGTAACGCTCATTGCGGGCGAAGCCTACGTGGAGGCGGCACCACTATTGAATATCCTGGTCCTGGCAGTGATGATTAAACCCTGGGGGCGGCTATTCGGTATCACTTTGGACGCCATTGGACGGCCTCAGCTGAATTTCCAGTTACTGGTTTTCAGCTTGCTAATGAATATTATCCTCAATGCGGTCTTCATTTCTCTTTGGGGACTGCCCGGAGCGGCGATGGCTACGGCGGTTTCCATCGTCCTATTGGTCGTTACCGGACAGATTCTCATTGAGCGTATCATTCCCATCAACCAGTGGAATATTTTACGGCAAGTACTGGCGGTTTACACCCGTCCTCGACAGCTTTTGAATTTATAAAAACCTATAACGTAACTTCTGCGGACAATACTAGTAGAAACAGTTATGCAACCAACGACTAAAAAAAGTAAGAAAATGGAAATTGTCTTTGGCAAAATGCAGGACCAAATGAGCGAGCGGATGCGCAAGCGTCCAACCCTCGCCAAGTGGATTAAACGCATCTTCGGTTACACGTTGGTGGGCAACTATGCGCGCGCGCTCACCTTCAAAGATTTGTTGGCGTACATCCCACTCGAAGACTGTAAAAAGGTCATGGACCTGGGCTGTGGCTACGGCGAATACGCCTTCATGATGGCCGACGGCATGCCCCACGCCACCGTGACGGCCCTGGACATCAACCAAAAGTCGATCCGCAATATTCAGCAAATTGCGCGCCGCGAGGAACTCCACAATCTGGAGACCCACAACGATAAAATCGACACCCTCCAAAACCGTGAGGAATACTACGATTTCATCTACACCGTCGACGTATTCGAACACATAAAGGAAGAGGAAATGCCCTTTGCTCAGGTGTACGAAAAGCTGCGCCCCGGTGGCCACTTTTTGGTCAAAATCCCCAGCCGTAACCAGCTCACGATTCTACCCGAAGACTGGTTCGAAGATCACCACGATTGGTTAGAAGACGAGCACATTGGCCAGGTCTACGAATTGGAAGACCTAAAAGCCCGCTTTGAGCGCGAAGGTTTCGAGGTCCTCCACGCCAGCTACGCCGACGGTTGGTGGAGCCGCCTGGGTTGGGAATTGGGGTATTTGTCCCACAAAGCCGGCCCGATTTTGCAACTGTTGTGCCTCCCCCCAGCGAAATTGATGGTCCATATCGACCGGATGATGGGTAATAAGCATAAGGGGAATACGATTCAGGTGATTGGGCGGAAGCCGGAGTAGGGGTACGCTCTCCCGGACCTGCGGTCGGGATATTGGTGGTACTTGTGCTTCGCACTTCGTGGGGGTATTCCCACGCTGAGGCGTGGTCATGGGGGCACTTGTGCTTCGCACGGCATGGTAGTACCGTCTCGGCTAAGCCGAAACGCTTTTGGGGTGCTCGTTCGTCGCGGGCTGTACATACGTGCAAGCTAGAACAGCCCGCGACGAAGTCGCACCACCACCACTGCCGCAGGCAGGTACCATCACGACTCTTGGGCTTGCCCAAGATCGTACCACCAAACATAACATTAAACAATAACCCGTGACACCACTGGTCAGCATAATAACCGTCAACTTCCGCCAAGCAGCCATCACCATGGACCTGTTGGACAGCCTGCGCGCCATCACGTATCCGGCTTACGAGGTATTGTTGGTTGACAACGGTGCTTTACCGGACGAGTTTCCGGACTACGAAGCGCATCTGCCGGAAGTACGCGTGATTCGGAGTAGCGAGAACCTGGGCTTTGCCGGAGGGAACAACCTCGCCATTCAAGAAGCGCGGGGACAGTATATCTTACTGCTCAATAACGATACGGTTGTTCCCCCCAACTTCCTGGAGCCGCTAGTTGAGCTAATGGAAACCAAGCCGGATAGCGGCATCGTAAGCCCCAAAATTTACTACCACGAAGACCCGCGACGACTGCAATACGCCGGGCAAGGGCAACTGAACTTCGTCACGGGGCGGGGGCAAGATGCGGCCAAGGGGCAGTTGGACGAAGGACAGTTTGAGACGGTCCGCACTACTGACTTTACGCACGGGGCCTGCATGCTCATTCGGCGAGAAGTGCTAGAACAGATCGGCTTACTGACGGAGGACTACTTCCTCTACTACGAAGAGCTTGACTTTTGCTTGCGAACGCGGGCGACGGGTTGGCAACTGTATTACACCCCCCAGTCGTATATCCATCACCGAGAATCCGTTTCGGTGGGCAAGGCCAGTCCGTTAAAAACCCACTATATGTTTCGCAATCGCTGGTTGCTGGTGCGGCGTTTTGGGACTGCTTCCACTTACTGGCTGTTTTTCCTGTATTACGTGGGGATAGGTGTACCCAAGCATCTGTTTCGGCACATGCTGCGGGGAGAGTGGACACACGTCAAAGCCTTAGTGCGGGGGTTGGCCTGGAACTTCCGTCACGGTCGGCAAGCGCCCGTTATTCCGTCCTTCACTTCCGTTCACCAACCGTCGACTAGCACCACGAGCTAGGCGGACACATTAAATTGACTAGCATGAAGCAGTTACTTCGAGATCAGTTGGCTAAGGTGCGGGAAGAACGCGACTGGACGCATACGCCACCCCTAGCGTACCTGTTGCTGTTATGGCGCTTGGGTCAACTGGTGGTGCGCTGGCTGCGAGCACGCTGGGCGTTATTCGGATCGACCCATTTAGGGAAATTGGTTTTCGTACGTGGGCAACTGCACATAGATCGTCAGGGGGAGTTACGCATTGGCGAGCGGGTCCGTTTTTGGTCAACCATTGCGCCTACGCACCTGAAAGTCACCCCACGGGCCAAACTACACATTGCCAACGACTGCTTCGTCAACGGCAGTATCATTGCGGCCCACGAGTCGATAACGATTGCGAAAGGAAGCTACATTGCGCCGATGGTACAAATTGCCGATAGCTACTGTTTTGGTTTGCGCCAAGCTACGCAACAAACTGCTCCAATTACCATTGCGGAAGATGCTTGGATTGCCACCCGCGCCATTATCCGTCCGGGCGTCCGCGTGGGTAAAGGAGCCGTAGTGGGAGTAGGAGCCGTAGTGGAAAACGACGTACCGGACTACGCCATCGTCGGTGGAGTACCCGCGCGCGTCATTCGCTATTTGAAGTCACCGTCTCAACGCTAACGGAGTATGAATCACACTGAAATTTTGCCTTTGCAAAAAGAAAATAAACACAAGCGTACAGGGACGCCCGCAGCTTCCCCCGCGTGGACGCCGCTGCGTTGGTGGCGGAAGTTTTGCCTCCGTCGGGCCGTGCAGCATTTGGGAGCAGATGTACAATTACACGGTAAACTGGCCGTGGTCAACCAGGGCGAGTTGCGGATCGGAGCTAGAACGGTACTCCGTAGTGATTACCAAAGGACGCGCCTGGCCGTAGGTCGCAACGCCAGCTTGTCCATTGGCGAAGATGGCTATTTCAACAGTATCATCATTGCGGCTAACGCTACTGTTCAAATTGGTAATGACTGTCAATTTGGCCCCTTCGTACACCTCATGGATAGCGATTTTCACGATTTATACGATCGGGAACTACCCGGTAAACAAGGAGCTATACGGATCGGCAATCACGTTCGTTTGGGCGCACGCGTCATCGTCCTACGCGGCGTAACCATTGGCGACGGAGCCGAGGTACTGCCGGGTTCGGTAGTGGTGAAAGATGTGCCAGCGGGCGCGGTGGTGAGCGGTGTGCCAGGGAAAGTTATAGTATAAGACTTGTTGCAAGTCTATTGAACAAGGGGTAGTGAGTGACGAGTATAGCTCCGCACTCACCACTCCTAACTCACAATTGAAGCGGTATGAAAATTTTATTTTGGTTTGGTTTGGCGTTGATTGGGTTTACCTACATTGGCTACGGCATTGTGGTCAGCTTGTGGGTGAAATGGCAGGGAAAGCAGACTATTCCACCACTGACGGGTAATGACGAAGACTTGCCCCACGTGAAGCTACTCATTGCTTGCTTCAATGAATTGGACATCCTGGCAGAAAAAATTCAGAACTGCCGCGAGTTGGATTATCCGGTTGACAAGTTGGACCTCTTATTCATCACCGACGGGTCTTCCGATGGGTCGGAACAGTACCTGCAACGGGCTCCGGGTCTCATCGTTTTGCACCGTCCCGAGCGCCGGGGGAAGATTGCTGCCGTCAAACGGGCAATGCAGCAGGTCAGCACCCCCATCACCGTACTGACGGACGCGAACACCTTCCTGAATCCCGGAGCTATTCGCCGGATGGTCGCCGATTTTGCGGACCCTACGGTAGGAGCGGTAGCGGGGGAAAAACGCGTTCGTTCCCAGGGAGACGCCAGCAGCGGCGGCGAGGGTTTGTACTGGAAATACGAGTCTTTCCTAAAGCGCAAAGACAGTGAATTATACAGCGTCGTCGGCGCGGCGGGTGAACTCTACGCCATCCGTACGGACCTCTACCACGAAGTCCCCGCCGACACCATCCTCGATGACTTTATGCACACGCTGCTCATCGCCAAAGATGGCTACCGCGTCACCTACGCTCCGGACGCCATCGCGGAAGAGGATGCCTCAGCCAACGTAGGCGAAGAATTGAAACGCAAAGTGCGCATCTGTGCCGGAGGTTGGCAGTCGATGGCACGCCTACTGCCCTTGCTCAATATCTTCAAACACGGTACGCTCAGCTTTCAGTACATCGGTCACCGGGTGTTGCGTTGGTCACTTGCACCATTGTTTTTACCGATTGTCTTAGTGTTGAACGTATTACTCGTAGCGCAGGGCGAGCACTGGATGTATACGCTGTTATTAGCTGGTCAACTCGCGTTTTATGCGCTAGCAGCGCTAGGTTACGCTTTGCGCAATCGCAAGTTGTCCATTCCTGGCTTTTTTGCGCCGTACTACTTTGTGGTGATGAATTATAGCGTGTACGCGGGCTTTCGTCGCTACTTGACGGGGCGCCAGCAGGCGGCTTGGGAGAAGGCGAAGCGGAAAGGCGAGGTGGTGATATAGTGAGGTGGTGGATTTGTGAGGTGGTGATGTACTCGCTAGTTTTCTTTTTTGTTCGGCAGCAAATAACTCACCCCCACTGTGGCTTGGAGAATACTACTTTGCACCGCAAGTTCCCGATCAAATAGGCCACGAATACCGTGATAATAATTGGCCTGTAAACGCCATTGCTCGCTGAGGCGAAAGTTAGCGCCTAAGGTAGGGCCAAGGTCGATAGTACTACCGAAACCTTGGAATGATCGGTTCCAGTCTGAACTAGTATCTAAGGCGGCCCCCTCGAAAAAGCCTACCATTTGAGTCCGTATTTTTTCCGTTAAATAGACCAACGCACGCAGTCCTGCTTGCCAAGCAAAACGACCTTTTTCCTTTTGATACAAGACAGGAATCCCCAGGTAAGTCACGCGGGATTGTTGAGCAAAATAATCGATTCGTGCGGTCGCGTTGGGTTGCCCACCACCACCTAACGATATAGGCAAACTTTGTTCCGTCACCAGTTCTCGCCCCGCAATAGATTCATATCCAGATCCAATCAGTACCCAACTTAAGCCAATGTGGAGGTGAGCATTTTTCCCTAGCGGATGCTCCAGAAAGCCACTTAAGGTCGCTGAAGGGCCGATCTGGGACTTGAAATCGTTTGGGTTAAGACTAGCCTCAACAAAACTTGTACCTAAATCGAAAGTACCTCCCTTGCGTAAGTGCTGTGCGCTGAGGCTACCGCCCAGTAACAATATTGTAATGAGGAATAGCAAGTAATTTTTCATTCGAGAGCAATTTTCAAGATTCTATGCTAAGATAGAAAATAACGCTCATACTCAAAATTAACCCTTCACAATCGCAGCAACACCCTCACCGCTTCGGCCCGCGACCCCACGTCCAGCTTGGCGTACAAGTTTTTGATGTGGTAGCGCACCGTGTTGATGGAAATGAAAAGCGCATCGGCCATTTGTTGGTAAGATTGGCCCTGGCTGAGCAGTTCGCACAGGCGTTGCTCTTGTGGGGTGAGGGCGACGGGCAGCTGGGAAAAATCCATCCCTTCTTGGAGGCGCTGGAAGTTGCTGAGCGCAATCGCAATCGTTGACAGCAGCGTAGCTTCTTGGAAGGGCTTGACGAGGTAACCGTAGGGCGCTTGTTCCTTCGCGGCCTCCAGGGTGTGTGGGTCGGAAAAGGAGGTGAGGAAGAGGTAAGGAATAGCGTACTTTTCGTGGATAACGCGCGCCACGTCGATGCCCGTTTGCCCGCTACCGAGGTGAATATCGAGAACGGCAAAATGGACATCCCCGCGCCCGAGGCGGTCGATAGCTTTAGCGGCGGTATGCACCGTAGCCACAATACGGTAATCCGCCCGGGAGAGCAACGTACTGAGTTCGAGCGCAATGATGGGATCATCTTCGACGATGAGGACGTTGGTTTTAGGCATCGGTTGAGATTGGAAGTTGAGGAATAACGAGTGTGATGGTGGTACCGTCAATTGTTTCGTAAGTCAGCTCGCCGTCGAGTTTTTGGGCGAAAGCCATCACTAATTGGTGACCAAAAGTGTCCTGGCGACCTCCTGGTCCGTTGCGCATTCCCTGACCATTGTCCGCTACGGACAGAAACAAACCTTCCGCTTGACGCTTGATTTGTACGGTAATTTCACCCGCGCGCCCGTCGGGAAAGGCGTGTTTCAGGGCGTTGCTCAACAATTCGTTCAAGAGCAAACCAAGGGGCATGACCGTTTCCAAATCCAGTTCGATAGGATCAATGTCGGTGGCAAGGGTGATTTGCTGGTGATCAATTTGGTAGGTCGTGAACAGACTATTGGCCAAGCGACCGAAATAATCCCGCAGATTTACCTGCGTCACTTGGTCTTGCTGGTACAGTTTTTCGTGAATCATCGACATGCTGCTGAGGCGCTGGTAACTTTCGCGGAGGGCAGATTTGCTCTCCTCATCTTTGGCGTGTAATGCTTGCAAACGCAGTAAGGAAGAGACCACTTGTAGGTTGTTTTTTACCCGGTGGTGAATTTCCCGCAACAACATGTCTTTTTCACCGAGCAGTTGACGAATCAGCTCATTTTCAGCCGACAACCGCAAAAAATCCCGGAATTTCCACCCCAGCCCCGTCGCAAAAATGGCAATATCGGCCACCTGGGCAATGGCCACTTCGTAACCGTCAATACTCCGAAAACCGTTCATCGACATCCGTAAGATGGGTGAAATGAGCCCCAACGTCAGTACCGTCACCGCGTACAAAATCAGCCGAATCATCTTGTCCGTCCGGTGTTGGTACAAACGCGGCACCAAACTCCAGACAATGACGAGTACCGTCAGTCCCGCAACCATCGTAATGATATTAGAATAGACGAAGTTGAAATTGCTGTACAGCAACCATCCCCAATCCAAAAAAAACAGCCCAATAACGAGCTTCCGCAAACGTGGTAACCAGCGCGAAAAGCTCGGGAAAAGTGCATCTAAATTACCAAAAGACCAAATAAAACGCAGGTAAGCATAAGGAACGAAAATAACCAGGGACCGTAGTAAAAACACGTACTTCGGTGCAACGGATGGCCAGCTTTCGATCAACCAGTCGCGTAACATTCCGTAAGAAAAAACGGACCACACAATGGCCGACAACAAAAACCAAACGTAGTCGGAATAACTCCGTTCCCGCGTCAGCCAAAAGAGCGTGGCGGAGAATAAAATGAGCAAAATAAAGACGCCCGCCATCAGCCCCAAGAGGAAAGCTTGGGTGTCGTAAGTAGTTTTAACCCTCGGCGTGTAGGGCAGCAGATTGACCGAAGTTTCGGGGGCTAACCAACGCTTAGCGTTCTGCACCCGGGCGAAGATTTGCACCGTTTCCCCTTGGGGTATATCCAGGGGTAGCTGGTTAAATTTTGGCCCCACCGTCAGGAAACCATCGTTGACGGTACGACGAGCAAAAATGCCGATTTCCGCACGGGTTCGCACCCGACCATCAGCCCCCAGCACCCACACCTGACCGTGCGTGATGCTTTGAAAAGATAAACGCAGCCACCAAATGTCTTGTGGCGTATCGTTGCGGAGCGTCGCGGCCAGCCAGTAGGTCGCCGTGTCCGCTAACGCTTGCCGCTGGGCCAACGGAATCCCCAGGGTTTTGTCTTGCGCAAAGCGAGCTTGCACTCGCCCTATCTCCCGTGGACCAGCGCCTTCTTGCCACAGCCAAAAACTGGCCCCGATTTCTTGTTCCTTCACCTCCGTCACCACGACGGGCGAACGCTCCGCCAGCAGCCATACCGTCGGTAACCAACAACAGATAATTAGGAGTAATCGTCGCACAATTTCGCTTTGAACGTGACCAAGATAGCGAATTGGATAAAAAGCAGCGTACGTACCACCGAGGCAGTCACACGCTGCGCAACCATCATTACCCATTAGTTTTTGGTGGAAAGACCGGATTGGCTGCTCGCGCATAGTCTCCGACTGAGCGCTCTACCCGAAGCGTACTGCTCCGAATACGTAGTTACTTGTCGAAGCGTAGCACTAGGTAAATGGCGTCTCCTGTCTCCCCCTCTTCACAAAATCCGTAATCTCCTGCATCAACGCATCCGAACGTAGGTGATGCCCCAATCCTTGCGTGGGCCGATACGTCAATTGAGGCAGTTCCGCCAGAATCAACTCCGCTTCACCCGGTGGCACGACGATGTCGTTACAGTCAGATATAAGTAATCCAGTGGCGTTGAGGCGCTGAAAATGGTCCGCCAAAGAGAAGTAACTCAACGGTTTGCCCGTGTAGGAGGTAATGTAAGCTCGGGTGGCTGCCAGTACCTCTTCCGCAATCCCCAGGCAGCGGATAAACTTACTCATCAAGCGATCACAATCGGCGAAGGTATTCATCAGTACGAAGCGGGTATCCGCGTGGACGTAAGCACATTCACTAGCCGCAATGACGCCTACTAAGCTGCCCATCGAGTGCGTTAGGAGGCTGTGCCATTCCGTACGGCCGTCCAGCACCGTTTTGACGCACTGGATGTAGTCGGGTACGGACAGGAAGCGCCCCGGCGACCGCCCGTGCCCGGGTGCATCCATGACGATGGCCTGAAAGCCCTCCGCCACCAGTTGCTCCACTTGTTTAATCCAGCGCGCACCGTGTCCACACCAGCCGTGCAGCAGTAAAACCGCCGGACCTTGGCCGTAGCGGTAAGTATAAAAGTGGTGCTTGCCGCAACGGTAGACCTGCCGTTCCCCCGCTGCGTAAAAACGCTCGTGCTGGGGTTTCACTTTGCGCCGCAGCGCCGTCGACAATAGGTCCATCGTCAACCGACAAGCCGCTCGTTGGTGTACGCGGTACAGCGCGTTGACCGCCAGGCCAACAAGTCCGATGTAGGGCGGAAAGAAGCGCTTAGCCATCAACTGCGCATGATCCGTTTTGAGTTCGCCCAAGCTGGGGTTTTTGGGAAGCTGAGAAATCGCCATCATAAATAAAGTTTTAAGTGAAGGGCAATACGGTCGTTGTGTTGGTGATAGCCGAAAAAATGTTCTTCGCCCCCGCCGAGGAGGTCAGCGCGCAGCCAAAACTGCCAGTGATCGTTGGCACGTAGGCGCAGTTCGGGACGCGTGTAGTAGCCACCCGCCGTCCAGTCTTGCACGTGCTGCCAGCTGATCGTCCAGCGGTAGTTGATGCGCCAGTCCACTTGGAGTAAAGCGGTGCGGTGAAAGACGTGGTCCAGTTCCGTCGGACCGTAATCCAAGCCCCGGAGTGAGTGTCCCCACAGGCTTTGCGCCACCAATTTGAATTGTTGCTCTGGATTATCAAACAGCCACAGACGATCTAGACCGACGGAGCCAAACAGGTACGGATCGTCCGTTAGCTCGCCCGCTATTCCTAGACGTTTGCTGTACACCAACGCACCCTCTACGGACACGTTCCAATCCCCCAAAAAAGTGCTCAACTGCGCCACTCCCATCCCGATGTGGTGATACTGTTGTTGCAAATGATACTCCGCCCCCGTGAGCGTGAGTTCCTGCAGCGCGATGCTGGTTTGAGGGATGTCATTGGGTCCGTAGTAGGCAGTAAATTGGGTGCTAAAACGCCCCAGTTCCGTGTCCAGTCCCAAGCTGACAGCAGGAATATTTTGCGTTTGGGTAGCAATGACGGCGGTGTTCCGAAACGGAACGCCCTCCGCAGGTAAATCCGGTGTGTACAGCCGCTCGGGTAATCGCACCCAACGGTTGTCGAAGAGGTGTAGCCGCGAGCGATTGCGGTCTGGGAAAACCCGCAGACTCAGGTCCGTTGCACTGCCCAAGCTCCAACGCACGTCCGCCCCCCATATTCCAAGGCGTTCGTTGTCGGTATCCAGCAAATCGTAGTAATCATAGCGGTTCAGCAAATCCAGCGCGCTGAAGCCACTCAGGGTCCCCCACCGGAGGGTTTGCTGGCCCACTTTGGTGACGAATTTACCCTTCCGCCACGTCAGGTAAGCCTCGTTGAGCCACAAGCGACTACGGTCTTCGTGCCGTGCGTTCAGACTACCGTTCAGCGCTACTTTGAGGGCCAATTTTTCGCCCTTACGCAAGCTCAATCGCTGTTGGGCCAGTAGCTCGAATTGCTGCTTAAAGGGAGCGCCCACCGAAGAGGTGTACTGCCGCGCCCGGACCTCCGCCTCCGTCTCGAAGTCGAGTTTCCACTTCGGCGGCTGGTCCGTTTGCGCGAACAGTTGCGCTCCCGCTAGAAGCAATTTACAAACGAATAGGAATAGGTGTTTTGGGTACATGGTAATGGTTGGTTATTCTTGGGCGTTTTGCTGAGTCTTTATAGTTGTTGCTACTTTTTCTTGGTGGTACGCTCTCGACCTGCGGTCGTATTTGTGGCGGCGTTCCCACGCTGAGGCGTGGTCACGGGTAGTACGCCTGCGGCGTGGTAGTCTCATGCATGCGTAATCTTTAAGGTTATCCGCAACAGCCCCCACGACGCCGCAGGCGAGCCACCGCGCGCAGCGCACCCCCATGAGCGCAGCGAATACCCCCACGGTACCGACCGAAGGTCCGGGAGAGTACCCTTACCGCGTCTCCAAGTACGTCTTCGTAAACAGATTATCTTCCACGCCCTGGTCAATCACGAAATTGCGGTAAGTCACCTCCGTACGATTACCACTCTGGCGGTTTTCCAGGCGGATTTGGTGCGCGCGCCAGACCTGACTGCCAGCCACTTGGCGCAGGTCGCTGGCCGTGAATACTTTTAGCAAATTTCCCTGCAAGTCGTAGAAGTCCGTCCGGAGCATCAGCTGTGTTTCCGTATCTAGCCAGAGGGTACGGCTGCTGTACTGGGTTGGCGTACCAGCAGCGGGGATCGCTCGAATTTTGTGCGCCGTTCGTTCGCCTACTTGCCCCTCGCCTAGTAGTTCGTAGTGGTAGTCCTCTAGTGGTTCAGATAAGTAAGTGGAGAGGTCCTCATAGGTCATTTCAGTACCCATAAAACGGTCTGCCTTGTTGCTGGCCGAGATGCGTTTCGCGTTCCGCAAAACGGGCAGGTACAGCCACTGATCGTCCGCTTTGGTCTCGTGCTGAATGGTCAGGGTGGAGGTACCCGCTACGTCACCGGGAGCCGTGAAGCGCAGTAGCAGATTGTAGGTGTTTTCCGTCGGGCTAGTGCGCAGAATGTACTGCTCCAACTGTCGCGTTTGCTGACGTCCCGTCTTGCTGGTGTTGACGTAAGTCAGTTCCGAGCGGAGGTCTTGAATCGTCGTTGCTGCTTGGTAGGCTTGCATGAGTTGATCCGCCGTTTGGCCCGTTGCCCACAATGGGAAAATCAGTAATAAAGTGATGAAAAATTTCACGTTAATAGGTATTTGAATTATTGATGGATGTTATTTTTATTAAGAATCTTTAGAAGTCGCTACGCGACAGCTAATTTTTTCTGCTCCTGCTTCGCTTTTCGCCCCAGTAGCACTGGATACAACACTAGCGTATTCACAAAAATCAGTAGCATGCTGAACGCCAGTAGCCACCCAAAGTGCTGTACGGGTAAAAAACCCGAAAAGGACAATACGCTGAAACCCAGTATATTCGATACCGCATCGTAAGTGATCGCGCGGCCCGTTTGCGTACTGGTCCGGCGGATAGCTTCATCGGCGGAGGTCGATTGCCCAAAAAAGGCGACTAAATAATGGACCGCAAAGTCGATCCCAATCCCGACGATCATCGCCGTTAGCAGGGCCGTACTGATCCCCAGACGGATACCAATTAAGCCCATGAGACCGAAGACCATGATGAGGGAAGCCGTAATTGGCACCAAGGTCAGTAGCGCCTTGCGCCAAGCCCGAAAAATGAGCAAGCAGCATAAGCAAACGATTAGTAAAGCCAATAAGATATTCTGGATTTTGCCCTGTACGATGTAACTCCCCAGCGCAATACGCTGCATCACATCACCACCGAAGGTGAGGACGTCGTCTGCGGAGAAAAACTGAGCTTGGTCGGCGAGTAGTTGCTCGTAGAGCGCCTCGTGGTCCTCGGGGTTGGAGGATTGTAGGAATACCTGCAACTTAGCGTACTGATAATCGTCCGTACGCAGGGCAAAGACCTCCCCTGGCGTGGCGGACATCTCGTGCAACATCAGGTACTGGGCGATACCTTCGCTCGTCAATGGGTTGGTGTTTTCAGCGTCCATTTCGGTCCGTAGGTGGTCGATTACGTTGAGGTAGGAATGAACGCTTCCTACCCCGTCTTGCTGCGCTAAATGCGTTTGAAAACGGCTCAAATCCGTATAGAAATTTGCACTTTTGAGGTCACCGTAGGCGGTAGCGTCTACCATCACGTCCAGGACCCGGACCCCTGCTAATTTATCGTTGAACGTCTCTGCCGCTACCCGCCCGGAATGCCCCTGTGGGAAGAACTTGATGTAGTCGTCACCAACGATAATCTGACTCGACAAGTACAAGCAAATGGGGAGGAGAAGCAGATAGGTCCCCAGTACCACGCGACGGTTCTTCCTAGCACTAACCGTCAATTGGGCCAACCACAACTGCAAACGATTGGGCTGCTGAGCGAACGGTCGTGGCGCTTTCAGCAAACTACACAAAGCGGGTAAGTAAGTCAAACAAATCAGGGTCGCAAAAAAAAACCCCAGACCACCAATGAAGCAGAATTCCCGTAAGGAAGTCACCTTAAAAATGATGAGACTCAGGGAACCCAAAGCGGAGGTCACGCCCGTAATCAAGATGGGTTTCCCGATCTTGTCGAGTACCGCAAAGGCCCGCTCTTTTTGACTAGCAAAACTACCCGATAGACTGTAATAAGCATGCATAAAATGGATACCGTAAGACGAAGCTACCGCCACCATAATGACGGGCAACGCATTGGACACCACCGTCACGGGTAGGCCCAGATAACCCATAGCGCCCATCGTCCAGACGATGCTGAGAATGACCATCGACACGGGGAGCAATACGCCGCCCAGCCGCCGAAAACAGCCGAAGAAACCAATAAAAATCAGCACTAGGGCAATCGCAATAAACCGCCGCGAGTCGCCACTGATACCGCGCTGAACATCCTCCACGAGCAGCGGTGCTCCCGACAGGTGAATGCGCTCCGGCCCGGGCAAATTGGCGGTAAGTACCTGTAAAGAATCGTAAACGACCCCGCCCTCAAAATCGTCGGCTAAGGCAGCGGCAATAACGGCCAAAGTACCGTCCGTACTAGCCAACTTATCACGGACAATAGCGTTAGCGTTAACGTCGGTGCGCAGTTGTTGCCAAGCGGCGGGAGTAGTTGGTATTTCTTCCAAAAAACTTTGGGTGGATAAGCCCCATTCGCGCTGCCGGACGTTCTGGACCGTGGCCAAACTGAGTACTTCATCGGCGAGTACGTAGGGTACGTCCTGGAGAGCCGTGGAAAGTTGGATGATTTTTTCCGCCGTAGCGGTGGTGTAGATATTGTCGGTCTCCAAGCCAATGAGCACGACACTGCGCTCTCCAAACTGGGCTTTGACGCGGTCGAGTTGCTGATTGATGGGGTCACTGGGCGGTAATTCTCCAGCGAAGCTGTTGCGCACTTGCAACTGACGAATGCCGAAGCCCAAAACAAGCGTGACGATAAAAAGTGCAATAAGCGTGAGGTACGGCCGCAGAGGACCGAAGCGTAATAGGAATGACATGGTGCTTTTCTACTAATGGTTGATATTAGACTTGTTTGCCCAGAGCCTTAAATGGCTACAAGCGGCAACTTTTATTCTGCACTTCGTTAGAAAGCCTCGCCGTAGCTAAGGCTATGCCTACGTTTTCTGCCTTGTTCAAAA
>JBCDIR010000003.1:0-16229 GCA_038748735.1 Bacteroidota bacterium
ATCAACCCGGTTCAGATTAACGAGGTAGGAACGATGAATCCGTACGAAGCGCTCAGGGGGCAATTGCTTACTCAGGTTACTCAACGGCATAGACAAAAGGTAGGTCGTATCATCGGTAGCGATGCGACAGTAGGCCCGCTCAGCCTCCACGTAGCGAATAGCGCCCAGTGCAAGCTTGACCATGCGGTTATTGTGGCGGACGAAGATGCGGTCTTTCATCCCTTGTGGTGCAGTGTTGGTAGCCGTCTCCTCCTGGCTGGTACGAGGCTGAACGGTCGTTGGCCGTTTGGCCAAAGCCAAAGCAATGGCCCGGTCGAGTTGATCGCGGTCGTAAGGTTTGGAGAGAAAGGCATCCGGCTGGGTAGCCTTTGCTCGCTGAAAAGTCGCCTTATCGTCATTGGCCGTCAAATAAATAAGGGGACCGTTATACCCCGCCGCTCGCAGCGCCGTAGCCGTTTCGATACCATCCAATTGTCCCTTTAGTCGAATATCCAACAACAATAAGTCCGGTGACATGGCCTTAACGTGTTTCAAGGCAGCCTCGCCGCGTGGTAAAATAGCGTCGACGACGTAGCCCAATTCTTCTAAGGTCAATGACAGATCAGCTGCGATGAGCATTTCGTCTTCAACGATCAATAAGTGGAGTGGTTCGGCCATGAGTTATAACTGGTGTTTTACCTCTTTGGTAAAGAAGGTGGCTAAAATTTCATTTCACTTTGCGCACGGTATCACAGCCTCTCCAAATGTAAGAAAATCTGGCGCTATCCTACGGGAAAGCGTGCTTTTATCTTCGGAAAGCCAAACCAGCTCTTCGGAGGAAACGGCTTGGTCAGCCCCCGATTCTCCCGCACCTTTGGATTGTCAATAGGGCACTACCGCCTGATTATTACATTACCAATAACTCTTTTATCATGCGTTTCATCCTCATTTCTTTAACCATTCTAACCTTTTCACTACTTATGACTTCCTGTGTTTCTGCTCAATCCGATACTCAGCCGACTCCTCCAATGGCTACCGCTACGGTAACCACTTACGTCACCCACCCCGTAGCCGATTACGATGCCTGGAAAAAGGTCTTCGACAGCATCTACGACCTGCGCCGCAGTCACGGCGAACTCAGCTACGAAGTCGGTACGCTAACCGATCAGCCGGGTACCGTTTACGTCATCAATACCTGGGCGTCCATCGAGGATGCTAAGGGTTGGTTGGAAAACCCCGAGATCGCCGAAAACATGGCGAAGGCGGGCGTAACGGCTCGGCCAATGATCCAGTACCTTCAGTTAGACAGCCGCTCGGCCACCGACGGCAAGTAGTATAGTCTACCTAGGGCTAGCACCTAAAACGCATCCCGAATTTTCGTTCGTACGAAAGTTCGGGATTTTTGATTTAACGCTTTCTAGCAATTACCTGCGGTGCTGCTTCGCGGTTTTGTAGGCTAAGTGAAAATAGAGTCATAAACGATCACGATCTGAATCGGAGGAGTATTGACCCTGGTTTCACTTGGCTTAATTCCAAAAAAATTGTCAGAGAACCTAACTTAAAAGGTATTTTCGCAAAAAACTTGCTCATGCGAACCTGCTATTTCCTCTGCTGCTGCGTACTTAGCACATTTTTAACGGCCCAGGAAACACTGGTCGTTAACCTTCCCTACGATGGTGAAGACCGCTCCTACCGCTTGTACGTTCCCGCAGCGTTTGACGGAGAAACACCGCTGCCACTGGTGTTCAACCTGCACGGATTCACGTCCAACGCTAGCCAGCAAGAATTTTATGCGGATATGAACGCCGTGGCCGATACGGCGGGCTTTTTTGTGTGCTACGCCAATGGCATCGACGCGGCCTGGAACGTAAACTGGGACTTCGGTAGCACCGCCGACGACGTCGGTTTTATTAGTTTCCTCATTGACGAAATCAGTAGCGAATACCCCGTCTTATTGGACCAAGTTTACTCTTGCGGAATGTCTAACGGTGGGTTCATGAGTTACCGTTTGGCTTGCGAACTCAATGACCGCATCGCGGCGGTGGCTTCCGTGACGGGTTCCATGTCGCCGGGCTACATCGGTAATTGTACGCCGAACCGCCCGGTCCCCGTACTCGAGATTCATGGCACTGCCGACCCCGTCGTGAGCTACGACGGAACGGCTAACGTCAGCATCAGCGTTGATAGCCTGCTTACGTTCTGGGCCAACAATAACGGCTGCGACGGCAGCACCATTACCACCGACCTTGAAAACACGAGCCTTCTCGACCTCTGTACCGCCGAAAAAATCGACTACCAAAACTGTGCGGCTTCCGTCGAGCACTATAAAATCAACGGCGGCGGTCACACGTGGCCCGGTGCGCCCATTAGCATCGGCGTGACTAACCAAGACTTTCACGGTAGCGCAGCGGTATGGCAGTTTTTTCAGCAACACCGACTTCCTGAATTAACGAATACCATAACGCTAACTGGTGAACATGCGTGGCGGGTGTACCCCAACCCAGGTCAAAGCTGGCTGGCGGTGCAGCACCTCGACGGTCCCTACGTACTCGAGCTGTACCAAGCCACGGGGCAGTTGCTACAACGGCACAACAGTAATGACAACCAACGCATTGACTTGGGTAATCTGCCGACGGGCCTCTACTTTTTGCGGATAAAGCAGGGAGCGTTAACTGTTATCCGTCCTTGGGTAAAGCAATAAAACTTTGGAACCTGACCAAGCCAACTACGACCGTATCAAGAAAAAAGTCTTGGCATTACTTAATCAGTAATGCGAATCGTATAACTGCCAAATTATGGAATGCTAGAGTTGGCAGGCATTTTTGAAAATGCCTACCAACTATGCTAACTCACATTAGCCACGAATTACAGCAGTAAACAAATCCTATCGTGGCATCAAGCAGCGAACAACGCACGTGAAACAGTTGGTTACAGAGTAGTAAATGGAGTGACCGATGGACACAGACGTAGTCCTAGAATAGGACTATGTATCTGCAATCGCACGCCGAACTTGTTTAATAATGTCTGCGATAGGCAAAAATCAGTCATTTTGGTGCTAGTCGAGGGACGCACGGAGCCTAATAGCAGGGCTATTAAGGCGAGTACGGTACGAAAAATAGCGACAAAAGGGCGATTTTAGGCATTGTAAGATGTTTTTAAACAAGTTCTCCATTTACGATCACCAAAACAACAAACATGCGTCAATTATACTGGTTTTTCCTCCTGCTGCCACTAGTCGGTTATACTCAGTACAGTTCAACGATTCAGTCTGACCGCCCCGGTCAGGCCATCGCGCCGTACACCATAGGGAAGCGGGTATTGCAATTTCAAACGGGCTACAATTACAACTACATTTCCACGAACGAAATCACGACCAACCGCTCCGCTATCAGTCAGGTTATCCGCTACGGACTCAGTGAACGAACGGAGGCTAGCCTACTCGTCAATTGGCAAACGGACCAAGTTGATGCCCAAGGCAGCACCGACCAACTTACGGGCTTCAATCGGTACCAACTCGGTGGGCGGGTGCTACTGCTGACCAACGAAGGCGCACGACCCGCCCTCGGTCTAGATGGGCAGGCCATTTTCCCCGTCAACGCCGGCGATTTCGAACCAGCGAACTGGGGTAGCGTATTCACCCTGGCGACCTACAATAGTTTGGGCGAGGTGTTTTCCCTTGCCACCAATTGGCAAGTAGCGTGGTCCAGCTTTTCCGCAGCACCCAATTGGAACGGCATCCTCAACCTCGGCTTTAGCCTGGGCGAAAAGTGGAACGGTTTCGTGGAGACCTACACGAGTCTCAACACAGTACAACCTAAATTCGACGCGGGCGCAGCCGTCCTAGTACATCCCGATGTGCAACTCGATTTTTCCGTCGGCTGGCAAGGCAACGACACCGTAACGGATTGGTTTGGCGACGTGGGTTGCTCCTGGCGGTTCGACGGGCGGTAAACGTTAGTAACAATAGACTTGTTCTGCTGGTCCTGAATGAGCGAAAGCGAAGCAAATTTTATGCTGAACAAGGCGAAAAACGTAGGCGATGCCTTAGCATCAGCGAGGCTTTTTAACGAAGTGCAGGATAAAATTTTGCCACTTGCAGCCATTTGAGGGCTTGCAGAACAAGTCTAATATAATACCGCAGGAAATTTTAAACAAGTTCACTGTTATTCTCCCTCATGTTCCAATCCCCACCATTAAACACAGCACAACGCAAACTCAGGATAGCAATGCTGATTGTTTTGGGGTTGGGAGTGGCGCTCTTGGTGCTAAACACCTACGCAAAGTGGCGACTAGAACGAGTGCTAACAACCCAGGAACACTTGACTTATGAGGCATTACGCGTCAATGTACTGACGGGCAGCGTGCGCTTTTCATCCGTTCAATTGGAGTACCCCTTGGATTCGGTCAGTAGCGTCAAATTACGAGCCAGCGGACGTCTGCGGCGGCTCAGTTACTGGCAATATGTTTGGCACAACAATTGGTCCATTCAAGCGCTCACGTTGGACAGCCTAGCGGTGCAATGGGTCCCTATGGATAGTAGTAGGCACCCTATCTCACCCGATACTACGGCTGACGCTAGGCCGAAATTTACCATCCATCAGTTTAGAATCAAGAACGGGAAATTACGCACCAGCCCCCAGTTGTTGCGACAAGCCCAAGTAGATTCGGTTTTCCTTTCGCTGTCGGACCTCGTCTACGTCCCCCAACGAGACCGAATCACTGCCAACTGGGAAGCGACGGACCTAGCGGCGCGGTCGCTTTCGTGGTCCGCTGATGGGTCCTCCCCTACTTATACGTTAGCGAAACTGCGATTATCTCCAACTCAAAAAGTGCAATTAACGGACCTACGCGTCACACCCAAAAAAAGTAAGCGAACGTTTGCTC
Organism: Bacteroidota bacterium; assembly: GCA_038748735.1. Taxonomy (GTDB): domain Bacteria; phylum Bacteroidota; class Bacteroidia; order Chitinophagales; family Saprospiraceae; genus Lewinella. Next base: position 4,864 of record JBCDIR010000003.1, read on the forward strand.
AAAATCTTCCGCACCGTAAAGCGCGTATTGAACTAGCAGTCCCCGCTGCTACCCTCGAGGCTTTCGCTCTGGCGCAATTGGTGGAAGAAAAGACCCTAAGCGGTGCGCGCCTGTTACTAGCGAATAGTTACTTGGATGTCTTCGTTGACAAATCTCGCCCCGATTGTACGAGTTGCCGCAAGCGCTACTTCTACGAAATCTTGGCCGACCTCCCACTTCGCCTCCGCGTGGACACGGTGAACGTTACCAATGGAAACATTGCTTTGTCCCATTTACGCCCTAACGAAGAACAACCGGGTCAACTTGATTGGTCAAAAATTGATGCTGTGATTGCCAACTTTTCCACCGTAAAAACGGCAGCAAACACACCGACCACCGCGCATATTGAGGGTTACTTCATGGATCATAGCGCAGTACAAGTACATTTCTCTTTCCCATTTTATAACCCAGCAGCCCCTTACTACTTTTCGGGACAACTCGAACTTGTCAACTTAGCCGTTATTAATGATTTTTTGGTGTTTGCCAAACGTATTCGCATCGCGGAAGGTAAGCTCAACCACCTCCGCTTTGAGGGGAGCGGCGACCTACGTACTGCCACGGGAGAGATAGCACTGCGCTACGATGACCTCCGCCTGAGCCTCCTGAATGAACAGCGCGGAGAGCGAAAACTAGCCTCGCGCTTGGTCAACGCAGTAATTAGCCGCAATAACAACCCCAACCAGCGTAGTCAGCTCAAAACGGGTCGTCTGTACGCCGAGCGACAGTATCACAAGTCCTTCTTTAGCAACTGGTGGTTCACTTTACAGTCCGGTATTCAGTCTAGCGTGTTGCCAAATTTATTGTTGCCAAAAGAATTGGATGGAAAGAAAGAACAATTAAAAAACACCGATCAATAATTCCTCACCGCCAGAGCATTTCCCGCCGGGCCTGCCGATCCTGCGCCAAAGCCGCCAATTGTAGGCGTGCCGTGAGCAGGTGTTGCCGCCCCGCCGGATCGCGGGTGTAGACCAGATCGAACTGTTCTTCTAACTCTTCTTCCAAGTAGTTTTTTAGCACTTGCGCACTTTCCTTACGCCTGGCCAGTTCCGTCGGCACGGGTAGGTAATACTCGCCCGTACGCCACTCCTCGGGTCGGCGCAGCCGCAGCAACCAGCGCGGGTTATCGACGGGACACATCAGTTCGCTCATGCTTTCCGCAAACAAGTGCGTATCGTGGTGGTCCGCATCGACGAGGTAAGCTACGTCCTGGCCGTCCGTTTCTTCTACGGTGAACTGGTGAGCTTTCGCAAAACGCAACTTCCCAGCTTCCAACAGGCTGTGGACCAACGCCCGTCCGTAGCGCTCCAATCGTTCCCGGCTACTGGCCAGTAATTCGTAGCGTCGCACGTCTTTACGATTCTTAGCTTCCGGTAAGGCCAAGTACAGTAGAAAAACCAACACCGTGAGGTAAAACAGTCCACCCAGCCACGAAAAGTACGCCAGCACGGCAGTCATCATCAGCGGCCCGACCACGTAACGCCAATCGGGCATTTCCGCTTCGATGGCGGATAGACCAATACGCGCTCGCTCGCCCTGCAAATTGCGCAAACCCCGCACCAAAAAGTAACCTACGCCCGCCGTCAGGGGTACGAAAGCGTAGCTCATCCAAAACGGAAAAGCATTCGTAACCGCAAAAAACAATGCCAAGCAAAAGGTCATAATAGACGCTCCTTTCCAACTCATTTTAAAATCGTTTAGCTCCACCCGCTGCTGCCGATCCGATTGCTCAAAGTAATGTACACTAAGGGCGTCCTCCCGCCGGTAGTAGCGTTCCTGGGGCGGCTCGATGGCCTCGACCAATTGAGTTCCTTTGGTCAGAGCGGTGGTCCAGCGTTCGGCCAGAAGGTTGCGTTGCTGGGCAAAGGCGAGCATACGTTTTGCCAGGGCTTCAATGTCTTCCGGTGCGGCTTGTTCCCAGTCGATAGCGTAGCGACCTAAGCCATTCATAATCACGGGTTCACCCTGTGCATTTGGTCCGGCAAAGGCCCGAAAACGCCGCTGCAATCCCCGCAAATCCGATCCGCCGTGGGGCAGCGCGGGATTGACCGTCACGGGATGCCAAATGTTAGCCGTTTTGTGGGGTACCGCCGCGTTCGTCCGAATGGCCCGTCCCCGCATTTGGTTGGACAACACAAAACTCCCCACTGTACTGGCCAGTACCAAACTGTTGATGGCCGGAGCGTCCCAACCTTCCCCCAGCAGTGACTTAGTGCCGATGATAATGTGGACGGCGCCTTCCGTAAACAATTGCGTCACCCAGCGCACGACGAATTTGGAAGACAAACTCCCCGCGTCAATTAGACTGTACGCACTGTCGGGAAAGAGTGGCCGCGCGCTCCACTGTGCTGCGGGCAGGCGCTCCTCTACGAGTTGTTCAAAACGGGTCAGTACCCGCGTCGGTAAGATGACCAGAGAACCCGTCAGTACCGCCAAGCGCTCCGTGGCGATGGTTTGCCCCCAGTTTTCTAGTACGTGTTGACCGTCCGTAAGTCCGTTGCGGCGCAACTGTTCAAAAAGCGTACTCACCCCTACGCGGTCGAGCGGAGCGCGGTCGTAAGCCGTAGTGGGCAGTAGTTCTGGATGGATAAAGTCCGTCAAAACGACCATACGCAATTCGTCGCCCAACTGCTCCCACTCGTGGATAACAATATCGGAGACTGCGCGAATTTTAGCGCTGCTGTTGCGGATGTCTTTGCTGAGGCCGGGTGGCTCGTCGAGGTGCAAGCGGCCCTTTTCCCAGGCACCCATTTCGGTGAGCTTCCGCTTAATGGGGCGTAGGATTTCGGCGGGATTACCGTGCTGTAAATACGGATCATCCCGGAGGGCTTTTTGCAAAAAAATAGTGAGCCATTCGTCGGTCAGTTCCGGTGCGATGGTAACTTCACCGTGCAGCACGCCGAGGGCCGGAGCCGGTGGTTCGCTCCCCAGGTGTCCCAGGATAATCAGTAAAGCGCTGAAGTACTCCGGCTCGGCAAAGAGTGCTTCGTAATGCTTCTCCGGCTCGCGTAGCCAGGGGTGTTGCAATAAATAAGCCGAAAGATGGTGCAATTCTCCAACTAAGGTGTACAATTCTTGCTTCTGTTGCGCAAAACGCTCGCCGCGGTCAATGACTTCCGTACTAGGCAGTACCGGATAGACATAGTCTTGGTGGTAACACAAATCCCCCGCCGCGACCAGCTCCGGGATACTGATCTGCTCGTCGATTTCGCCACAAAATTGGTGATAACGTCGCCATTCTAAACCGCTTACGTCGAAGGGGGGCGTGGCGGTTAGGGCAACTAGTTCCGGTTGGACCTCTTGATGTACGCTGTTCAGGCTACGCCACCATTCCCGCCGTAGGTGGTGGCACTCATCCACGACCAGCACCTGCATCCAGTCTAGGGAGTGGGCCTCGTTTTCCTTCAGGTAATAGTGGAATGCTTGGTACGTTACGATGGTCAGGTCACTCGGTTGGTACAAGTCGTGACTGATGAATCCTTTGGGTAAGATTCCGTCCGTGCAAAAATCTTTTTGTAAGCGTTCTGCCCACTGCGCACGAATGGTCAGACTGGGCGCTAAGATCAATGTTCGCTGTGCGTAACGACGAATGATCTCCAAGCCAAGGACCGTCTTACCCGCACCGGGTGGTGCTACGATGTGTACCTTCTTATCTTGCCGATAGAGTGCTAGCGAAGTCAGGATTTTAGCTTGGTATTTCCGCCAGGGATGACAAAAATTTAGGTGTTCAAACATGGGGCTAGCTATGTTCTTGTTCACAAGTATTTTCGGGTGCATTTCATTTTGTCGATGGGAATCTCCAGGTTTACCAAACTTTCTGGAAGTTTAGTAAACCGATTTCTTCGGACAATGCGACATTTTGAAATGCACCCGTATTTTCTCATACTTACTCATCTTTTAGCTTTTTTATGGAAACTAAGTACATTCAATCAACCACGCCAATTTTTTCGATAAATACCAAGAAAAACCAGACCGCTACCTTTCCAATACCACCTTGCGCAGTACCTGCCCGGCTTCGGACGATAAGCGCAACCAGTAGACGCCGCTTGGCAAATCGTGGAGGGCTAATGCGTGCGTGATCGTTCCCGGTCCAATATGTGGCAATTGATCGGTCTGTACGGTTTGCCCCAAGGCATTGAACACCGTCCAACGCACCGTTTTACGTTCCGCTAAAGTGAACTGTACCTGCACAGCCCCGCTGGATGGATTGGGATAAATATTCAGATCTTCCAAGGCCCAAGTGAGAACTTCAAAAGCCTTCACCAGTTCCTCCACCCAAAAGCTGGCGGTGGCCGTACAGCCATTAGCGTCCGTCACGAGTAGGTCGTAGGGTCCGGCTGCTAGGTTCGTCGGGTTAGCTTGTCCGTCGTAGGCGTCAGCGGACCAGTCGTAGGTAAAAGGAGCGGTACCGTCCGCGATCGTGAGGCTAATTTGCCCGTTCGCCTGACCCGCAATGGCCGCCGTGACCACCGTATCCACTAGCGTCAAACTGGGTAGTTCGTTCATCTCTACGCTCGTTACGACCAGGCAGTTTCGTTGATCCGTCACCGTCACGGTATAATTACCCGCCGGGACGTTGCTGGGGGCGGCGTTTCCGTCGAATTGTTCTGCGCTCCATTCGTAAATATAAGGTTCCACGCCACCTTCTACGGCCAATTCCACCTCGCCATCGGCTAATCCGCAACTAGCTACTTCGAGCTGTACAGCAGCAATGATTTGTCCGGGCAGATCGGCTAAGGTGGCGGCAGTCATCACTACACAACCGTTCGCATCGGTGATCGTCAGGGCATAATCACCCGCAAACAAATTTTGCAGATCAGACAGCCCGTCGTAAACATCATCCGACCAATCGTAGGCAAAAGGAGCCGTACCGCCACTGAGGTCCACTTGAATACTCCCGTCGTTTTGACCACAATTAGCATCCACTAGCGTGAGCGCTTCGATGCTCTGCCCGGCTTGGTTGTCAATGCTGGCACTCGTCGTGACTACACAGCCGTTGGCGTCGGTTACGGTCAGCGTGTAGGTACCCGGACTCAGATTTTGCGGCTCGGCGATACCGTCCAAATCATCTACGTTCCAATCGTAAGTAAACGGTACCGTGCCACCGCTAATGTCTAGGCTAATGCTACCGTCATTTTGATCGCAATTGGCGTTGGCCACCGTCACTGCTTCGATGGTCTGGCTCGCTAGGTTAGCTACCGTCGTGCTCGTGCTGGCCGTGCAACCGTTGGCGTCCGTCACGGTCAGGGCGTAAGTACCCGCGTCGAGGTTTTGGGGATTGGGTTGCCCGTCCAAATTATCATCACTCCAATCGTAAGTAAACGGAGCCGTGCCACCGCTGAGGGTCAGGTCAATACTGCCATTGGCTTGTTCACAAGTGGCGGCCAGCGTGTTGACCGTCTCAATAATTTGACCCGCTAGGTTACCTACCGTTGTACTGGTGCTGACCGTGCAACCATTGGCGTCCGTCACGGTCAGGGCGTAAGTGCCCGCGTTGAGGTTTTGAGGGTTGGGTTGCCCATCCAAATTATCGTCGTCCCAATCGTAGGCAAAGGGAGCCGTACCACCGCTGAGGACAAGGTTGATACTACCGTTATTTTGATCACAGGTGGCGGCCAGCGTGTTAACGGTCTCAATGGTTTGGCTAGCTAGGTTAGCTACCGTTGCGCTCGTAGTAGCCGCGCAGCCGTTGGCGTCGGTTATGGTCAGGGCGTAGCTGCCAGCACTGAGGTTTTGCGGGTTGGCCTGACCGTCTAAGTCGTCCTCGTCCCAATCGTAAGTAAACGGAGCCGTACCGCCCGCCACGTCAACGCTGATGCTACCGTTACTTCCCTCGCAGGTAGCGGCGAGCGTGCTGACTACTTCAATGGTTTGTCCCGCTTGGTTGCCAACCGTTGTATTGGTGTTGGCCGTACAGCCGTTGGCGTCCGTGATGGTCAAGGTATACGTACCAGCGCTAAGGTTTTGCGGATTGGTTTGACCGTCTAACGCGTCCGCATTCCAATCGTACGTAAACGGAGCCGTACCACCGCTGAGGCTGAGACTGATGCTCCCGTTGCTATCGCCACAAGTAGCGGAAACAACCTCCACCGCTTCGATAGTTTGCCCCGTTTGACTGTCCACTTGCGCACTCGTAGTGGCCGTACAGCCATTGGCGTCCGTCACGGTCAGGAGGTAGGTTCCGGCGCTGAGGTCCGCGGCGTTTGGCTGCCCGTCCAGCGCATCGTCGTTCCAATCGTACGCCAGCGGAGCGGTCCCGCCGCTAATGGTCAGACTGATGCTTCCGCTAGCTTGGTCACAATCCGTAGCGACCGTCTCGACGGCCTCAATGCTGGGACTTGCTTGTTGACCAACCGTAGCACTGGTGGTAGCGATGCAACCGTTGGCATCGGTAATCGTCAGTTCGTAGGCCCCCGCACTTAGGTTTTGGGGACTGGCCTCACCGTCGAGTGCGTCATTGTTCCAGTCGTAAACCAGTGGAGCCGTTCCGCCACTAATAATGATACCGATACCGCCGTTATTTTCGTCACAAGTGGCATCCGTGGTGTTGACGGACGTAATACTTTGCCCGGCGATATTGTCAACGGCTACGCTAGTGCTTTCGGTACAGCCATTGGCGTCGGTGATGGTTAGTGTGTAAGTTCCGGGGACAAGTTGTTGAGGGTTGGCCTGACCGTCCAGGTTATCCACATCCCAATCGTACGTAAAGGGTGCCGTTCCCGCGCTCGTGGAGACGCTGATGGCTCCGTCGCTTTGGTCGCAATTGGCGTTGATCACTTCCGTATTCATTATACTAGGACCAGGCTGGCTGAGGATAGTAGTCGAGACACCTGAGACACAACCGATTGCATCGGAAACAACTACCCAATAATCTCCCTCCGGCAGGTTTTCCGCCACGGTCATCCCGTCGAAGGCGTCATCCTCCCAATCGTAAGTGTAGGGAGGAACGCCACCACTTGCCTCAACTTCTAGTACGCCGTCATTCTGCCCACAGTGCGAATCTTCACCCAACAGATAAACTTCTAATAGTTCAATGACCGGCACCTCCACCGCTAGCATATCCGTCGAGCCGTAGGTATCCGTGATGGTGACGGTATAAGTGCCCGGAGGAACATTTTCGGGGTTAGCCCCCGTTATACTAGGGTCGCTCCAGGTATAGATAAAAGGGGCCGTCCCCCCCGAAAAATTCACTTGAATAGTACTTTCACTCCCACCACAAGATAATGGATTCACATCAGCATTTTCAATATTAACCAGGCTGATCTCCACCGGTAGCCGGGGCGAAGTACACACCCGGTCCGCTGCTTGTACCTGCCAGTTGTAAAAATAGTAGTAAAACGTCGGTCCGTTCGGCGAGTTGGTTATTTCACCCAGGTCACTGATCGGGTACGGATAATTTACCTGTCCATTATTGCGAAATAAGCCCCCCTCGGGACAGTTGAGCAAGTAGCCCGTACCCGGTAGAATAGTAAAGTTCAGGGGTAACGTATTTTCACCCGGGTTGACCGTCGCTAGGTATTCTTCCAGTACATTGCCATTTCCGTCCAGCAGTTGTACCGTCCGTTGGGCGGGCGTATTCCCCTCCAATCGCACCTCTACCGACTGGAGGGTAAAGGTTTCCCACGCATCGAAATAGATACCCGCATTGGCACTCGCCGTTCCCCCCGGACCAAAGTAATCCGCTTTCCCCCCACTGGCTGGAGTACTGGAAAAAACCTGCGTATTATCAACGTAAAAAGTCGCGTCTTCGTCCAGTGGTGGCGTGGTAAAGAAGGGACCACTCCCCAGCACGTCCGTCGTGGTTGGCGTAGCGTACCAGTTGAGGTCTCCTCCGATCGCCGTGATTTGCGCGGCGTTATTGGTATTCACACTGATGTTGGTAACGAAGGGGGACGAAGGGGTGAGCGCTTCCACATAAATGACGTTAGAGACGAGTGATTGCGTACTACACAGGGCCTCCGTTTGTACGAAATAATTACCGCTTTGGGTAACTATCAATTCTTCCCCCGGCGTTCCGTCCGACCATACAGGGTTATTGTTCGAACCACTCATTTGGAGCGTGACCGTTTCCCCACCACAAATGACGTCCGAGCCGAGAACGCTGATGCTAGGGGCTTCGTCCACGGCCATGGTAACAACGATGGTTTCGGATTGCCCTAAACAACCATTCTGATCCAGCACCGTGGCGCGGTAGTTGCCCGTTTGGTCGACCGTAATATTGGGTGTGGTCTCGCCCGTCGTCCAAGTAACGGTTTCCGAAGTAGGCGCGATGGAAAGCTCCACGCTGGTTCCGGGACAGAGCTGTAAAGAACCGCTGACCTCGACGTTTACTGTCGGTAATTGACAGCTCGTTTCAATGAGAGGGTGCGTCGTATTGATACTCATTTGTTCCAAACGCAGCTGCTGTCCCGACGGCCAATGCACCAGGACGCTATCAATCTCCGTAGCAGCTCCCAAGCCGAAGTGAACGTTCAAGCTATTCATCGGCTCGAAACTCTGACCCGAGCGCACTTCGCGCAGCTGTACGCCCCAATCGCCGTAGATTTCTATCCGGCTCCCGATTCCGTTGGTATTAGTGACACTGCCCTCGAGGGTGAATTTAACCCAGTTGTTCGTATTGCCATTATTGAGGTAGAGCGAATTTTCTCGCATGACGTCCAGGAAGCCGTCGTTGTTCAAGTCGCCGATTCCGCCTCGGTCGAAGGGTAATCCCTGTGCGCTGAAGGTCAGGTCGCCATTATTGAGGTACAGTTCTCCCGGAAAATCGGCTAGAATATCTATATAACCATCATTGTTAAAATCAGCCGCGTCGCCCGTCCAAGAGTTGTAAGGAAAGGTGGGAAGACCCGTTTGTTGGATGATGTCGGTGTAGGTACCATCGCCGTTGTTGCGAAAAAAGCGATTGGACTGGGTGTGATTGAGCACGAAGATATCGAAGTCACCGTCGTTATCGAAGTCCTCGAAGCTCGTCACCCACGTTTGCTCATTATCGGCCAATCCTAGTTGGGCGGCGATCTCCGTGAAAGTTCCGTCCCCGTTATTGCGGTAGAGTGCGTTGGTCCGGTCCGGGTCGCCGGGTAACGAACCAAGCACGCACTTACTGATGTGCAAATCAATGTCGCCATCCAGGTCGTAATCCGTCCAGATGGCGGCGTAGTTGCCCCGGGTCGGAACGGTCGGAATCAGGGATTGATCTTCGACCATATTCCCCGTACCATCGTTACGGTAAGGGTGACTTTGGTCGACATCGTGGCAGACGAAAGCGTCCAAATCGCCGTCGCCATCAATATCCGCCATCGTCGAGCGCTGCGAGAAAATATAGTCGTCAATGAGGTTTTCCGTGTAGGCGGTCCCGAAGTCATTGGCCATGATGAACGACACCCGACTACCGCCCCCGAAGAGGAGATCATTGTACCCGTTCTGGTCCAAATCACCCGCACAAATACTCCAAGACGGCAAATTATTGAACGCTACGGGATGAAAGGTAGACGTAAATACCCCGCCCGGTTGTTGATAATCAATATCAATTCCGTTGATGCGCACCCGTACGATGTCGTCGAGGTAGTCCCCGTTCATATCAACGACGCAGTCGTTATAGCTGGTCTCACTATCGTCAGAGATCAGATCGTTACGGAGGGTGAAGCTGACGCTTTGGGCACACAAGGCGCCAGCAAGTAGGAGACCACTGGAGAGTAGTAGTTGTTTCATAGGAGATAGACTTTGAATCGCTTGGGGTGCATTTCAAAATGTCGCATTGTCCGAAGAAATCGGTTTACTAAACTTCCAAAAAGTTTGGTAAACCTGGAGATTTCCATCGACAAAATGAAATGCTCCCATCGCTTGCCGAAGGTAGCTATTTCCTGGGTAAAAATATTATCTTAGCCACCCAGCGCCGTAGCATATGAAGCAATCTACCTATTTCCAACACCTACGTGACTTACTGGCTAAAGACGAGCTAGCGACCGTCCTAGCACAACTGCAGGCCATCGACCAAGCTTCGCCGTATTTCAACGAGATCATTGGGCAATCCGCGCGTTTGGCGAATTTGCAGTACCACATTCGCACGGGCCAAATATCTGCCGAAGACGCGACGGTCAACCGCAACCAATTACGTCTAGGGCTGCTGGACCTCATCGACCTCCTAGCAGAAACCACCGCCCAGCCTACGCTGCAGGGCCGAGGACTGCGTGAAGCGATTCACATTACCCAGCGTAAAAACGTCAATACGGGCACCGCCACCGCTGGGGGTAATATCCATTTCGGCGACCGTACCGAGACGCACCATCATCACTACCGTGCGCGGGACGAGAACCCTAAGCTACTAACCAATCCGCCCCTACTCTCCGAAGTCTTCGAGGGGCGGGAAGACGATATGCAGCGGGTACGCGAGCACTTTACGCAGGGGAATCAAGCTTTGTTGCTACTGGTCAACGGTCGGGGCGGCATGGGTAAAACCACGCTAGCGGCCCACTATTTTAACCGCTACAAGGAAGATTATCGTCGTTTGGCTTGGGTCTTTGCGGAGCGGGGTATTGGGCAATCTTTGCAAACACTAGAAGGTCCCCTCGGCATCCAACCGAACCCACACTGGACGTCGACGGAACGGGTCGATCACTTGTTTTTGCGCTTGGCGCAATTGCCCGATCCCTGTCTGCTGGTCTTGGATAATGCTAACGCAGCGGATGATCTGGCGCAGTTTGCGCCCCGCTTGCAGAGTTGTACCAATTTACACGTGCTCTGCACCACCCGCGTAAGTCAGCTAGACAACCTCCCCTACCACGAAATTAAGGCCCTAGAACGCGATCAAGCGCTAAGCGTCTTCCGCACGCACTACCGCAACTTCCCCGAGGCGGCCACCCCTCATTTTGACACCCTCTACGAACAAGTACAGGGCAATACGCTGGTACTGGAGCTGTTTGCCAAAACGTTGAACCACTTCAACAACAAACTCCAACGCCGCTACCCCTTACCCGACCTCATCGCCGATGCACAGCGCAACTTGCTAGCGTTGAGCAAAATTACCGAGGTACGTACCCGCTACCACGCCCACGAAGGCTTCCGCCAAGCTACGCCGGAGGAGATCATTGCGGCGATGTACGAGCTGAGTGAACTGAGTGAGCCGGAGCAAAATTTGCTGGCTAATTTCGCGGCCCTGCCGGCGGAGGCGATTCCGTATGAGACGCTGCAACAGATGCTCGAAGTAGAGGAGCTAGACACCCACCTACTGGCCCTAGCGCAAAAAGGCTGGCTGGAGGAAGAGGAAGAAGTAGTGGGCGTAGTAACGTTTAAGTGCAGCCCGGTGATCCAGGCGGCGGCGCAGCGGCAGCACG
>JBCDIR010000004.1:0-14869 GCA_038748735.1 Bacteroidota bacterium
AATTTAAACATGGTTTAAGGAATTAAAAGGTTTGAGAAAGCGAAGTTTTCGCGCGTTACTTCAATATAAAGATAGGGTTTTATTTTTAAAATTGTAAATTTAATTTTACATAGATTTTGTTTTAATATGCTTTAGTGCGCTAATGCGTAGATGAATAGTTAATTATTGTTACGAACAAGTGCCACCCCAACCTCCCCATAAAGGTAAGCACTGAGGTGGCACCAATAAGAGCGTCAGCACCAACGCTACTCCTTCACCAATTGCTGGACGCTGCGCGCACCATCACTAACGGTCTCCAACTGGTAGATACTGCTGGGTAGTGCCGTCAGGTCGAGTTGGGTTTCGCCCGCGAAGGTTCCGCTTCGTAGGATTTGTCCTTGCAGGTTGCTGAGGCTAAAACGGGCGGTGGCGGTGGTCGGTAACTGGATGTTTACCACGCTTGATACTGGGTTGGGAAACACCTCCGTAGCCAGGGTCAGGGGCTCCCACGTGCGGGTAATATTATCCTGAGTGGGCGTAGTAGCGTCGCTTTGGGTCACGGAGCGGTCGCTCAGGTTTTGCAGAATAGCCACCACGAACAGGCGCTCGAAGTCCCAGGTAGCGCTGGGGGAAGTCCAAGTGTAAGACAAGCTCAGGGTCTCGCCCGCTGCGGCAGGAACGGTCACTTGCTGGCCGCCCACGTCGTTGTTCACCGTTTGCCGGAACACATCGTAGTGCTCGTCTTCGCCATTGGGGGCATTGTAGAAAACAGTATCCTCGGCTACGCCCAAAAACAGCAGTTGCGTGCCCAAATTGTTGTCCGTCGCGGCCGTAATATCCACTTCAAGCTGAATCGTATTACCCGATTTTTGTTGACGTAGTACCAGCTCTACGGGCGTGGTTTCGTTGGCGTGTTGCTCGAAGATGCTGGCATTACCGTAGTTGGTACCCGCAGCCACGGCCTCGCCCTGAATGACCAGCCGGGGCGTGCCACCGTAGATGTTATTAAAATAGGTACGACCGTCGTTTTCTTCTTCGTTTTCGCGGTGCAGCTCGCAGTTACTGTACGGCGAACTGGGGTGAAAGCTGATGTGGAGTGCGTCGTCCTGGTTGTTGAAATTTTGGTAAAAACCCGGATTGCGATTGGCACAAATACCGCAGCGCGAATTGGTGAAGTGCTCGACGACGATACGCTTGGGTACTTCCTGTGCGGACAAACTGAGTGTCAACAAGAATACGCCACTAAGGGTGAAAAATAGTTGCAGTGTTTTCATTGTTTTGTGTTTTTGATGAAGAACTTGTTTAAAAACATCTTACAATGTCTAAAATCGCCCTTTTGTCGATACTTTTCGTACCGTACTCGCCTTAATAGCGATGCTATTAGGCTCCGTGCGTCCCTCGATTAGCACCAAAATGACTGATTTTTGCCTATCGCAGACATTATTAAACAAGTTCGAATTATTCTCTTGAAGTTAGCACAAAAGTAGGTACCAAATGCTCATCTTGCACTATTACCTATGGTCAAGGAAAGGACACTAGCCGCAAAATATTCTGCCATGAACTGCAACATGAGCCGAGTGATCTAAACCTACATTAGCGATTCTTGGGAGCGTTACGTACTTTTGCGCTCCATGCACAATACTTTTTTGTCCATCATCGGAATTATCCACCAACGGGCGGACCGCGAGGCACTCACGGACTACCTGACGGGCTTGCACCGCGTTTTGGAGACGCATTTCAGCAATTTTGAGATCGTACTGGTCAATAATGTGCCGGAATGGTCTTTACAAGCACTCATTGAGCCGCTCCCGACGGTACTCAAAAAGCAGGTTTACCTCCTCAATCTATCTTCGCGGACGTACAAGAACCACGCTATTCTGGCGGGCCTAGACCGGGCCAACGGCGACTATGCGGTTATAGTGGAAAGCTGCTTTGCGCCAAGCCCCGAGGTGATTCTGGAATTATTTGAAAAAAGCCAAACGGGCTACGATATTGTCTATCTGCAAGCGGCAGAACGGCAAAGCCCCGGGCCGCTGAAGCCCTTTTACAAGCTATTTTACCGCATACTGCGGCGCTATTCGCAACTCAAAGTGGACGAGAAAGCGCACAATACCCGCATCATTTCCCGGCGGGCGCTCAACTCGCTGCTGCGCTTGCGCGAGAACTTGCGCTACATGAAGGCCATCTACTCCATCGTAGGCTATAAAACGGCGGCGCTACCGACCGCACAGCCCTTGCCGAATGACGAGGAACTGCCGGAACAATTTCGGACCTCACTGGTAGCAATTGCGTCCTACACCACTTTCCTGCGCACTTGTATGTTGTGGATTTTTCTGTTGTCCTTTCTGTTTCTGATTTTGGTCGTTATCAATGCGCTGAAAGTTAAATTCACCGCTACGGACTTGCTGGGATTAGCCGCTACTCCGGACGCGGGCTGGACCTTTTTGGTGGTGCTGATTGCTATTTTCTTTGCCGTTACGACGCTGAATTTGTATATCATGTCCATTTATTTGTCCAATATTTATACCGAAATCAAGCAGCGTCCGCCCTACATCATTGAGTCCGTGCAGCGGTTTTGAGTCGCACGGCCCTCTCTTTTGTGGTCCGTAATTTCGGCGCTTTAGTAAACCAGTCTCCCCAAAGTCAGGTTATACAAGCAAACCAAATACCAACTAATATGAGATCGTTATTCCTTCTTCCTATTTTAGCCTTGTTCCTCGCCAGTTGTGGTGGGGATACTGCTTCCACTACTGCGGCCGACGAAGCAGCAGAAAAAGCAGCCGACGAAGCCGCGATGGAAACCCCGGCAGACCCCGCTACAAGTGGTAAAATTACCATTGAGCCGATGTCCGAATCACCCGATTTTCCGGGCGCAGCCATTACGAGCATGAGCTACGAAAACGGTAAATTCAGCTTCGGTATCGACGGCGGCGCGGACGGCTACACGCTAGGCGGTCAGACCCCCGATGCCGAGCAGAAGATGTGTGCTAATTCCGCCAAGGGCCAGCACATTCACCTCATCGTTGATGATAAGCCCTACGCCGCTAAATACGAAGCGGACTTTGAGCACGAAGTCGAAGACGGTAAACACTACCTACTGGCCTTCCTCAGCCGCTCGTACCACGAAAGCATCAAGCACGAGGGCGCCGAGACGGTAAAGCTAGTGACGATGGCCAACCAGACCGCTACCGACCAGAGTGATGTGCCGGGCGAAATGCTCTTTTACAGCCGTCCCAAAGGAACCTATACCGGCAAGGACACCGAAAATATCATGCTCGACTTCTACCTCCATAATGTAACGCTGGGTGCAGACCGCAAAGTAAAAGTCGAAACCGGCGGGCAAAGTTTCACCGTCGAACAATGGCAACCGTACATCCTGAAAGGTCTACCGATGGGGGAAAACACGGTAACGCTTACCCTCGTAGACGGTGAAGGCAATGCCGTTAATGCGCCACTCAATCCCGTGAGCCGTACTTTCACGCTCGCGGCGGACAAGACGGAATCGTAGTCTTTTACGGCGTAGAAATGCGAAAGCGGCTTGCCTCTTGATAGAAGCAAGCCGCTTTTTTAGTGCGCAGTGCCAAGCACTTATTCCTAGTTGATCTTCAACAATTCAACTTCGAAGATCAGCGCCGCGTAGGGTGGAATCTTTGGTTGCGACCCCCGCTCGCCGTAGGCTAGGTTGTAGGGGATGTAAAACTTGTACTTCGCGCCCGTAGACATCAGTTGCAAGCCTTCTACCCAACCCTGAATCACCTGCGTAACTCCGAAAGTAGCCGGGCTGTTACGCTGCACTGAGCTGTCGAATACCGTACCGTCGATGAGCGTACCGTGGTAGTGTACCTTCACACGGTCAGCGGGGGTAGGCTTAGCGCCAGAACCGGGGTTCAGCACCTCGTATTGTAGACCACTTTCCGTGGTAACCACTTCGCCCCGCAGCGCATTTTGGGCCAAGAATTGTTCGCCCTCTTCCTTGACGGCGGCAAACTGCTTAGCCTGCTTCTCCGCCATGTATTTTTGGACAATACCGTTGGCTTCCTGTACGTCGATCTGCAATTCGTTGCTCTCGATGACGTCGGCAATACCTTTCGCCAAATCTTCGGTATTCACCTCATCGAAACCCTGTCCTTTCAGGTTCTGGGCCATGAGCACGCCCAAGCTATAACTTACTGTATCCATAGCAGGTTTTTCGTCCTGTGCCCGTACCACGCTGGTAACTGACAGCAACAAGACCATTGATAGTAATAATGTTCGCATTTCTGTTTTTTGAGAAACTAAAAAAGGAGTGCAAAGATATGATTTCCTCGGTACTAACGATGAGTTCCAGCAGAAGTTGCCCTGATTCCTCATTCACCGGAAAGAGTTAGCCACCCCGCTCCCGTCACTCAACCCGCTCAAACCGTCATCCATCCGAAACCGATTGTGTTTTCTAACGCCAACCGACACCTTTGTGATCGTAGAAAGATAAACGGACTTTGACTTGCTGCGGTAGAGGGTGGAGGAATCGCTGCGTTTCACTTCGCTTTGGGTACAGGGACGCCGTCTCGTTTTTCAAACTATCACCGACCACCGTACCACCGAATTAGTAGAAGGATCGCTCTCTCGGCTGAGCCGAGATCGCTGAAGGTAGAAAGTATCAGGACGCCGTCACGCTGTTCAAAGATACACGGCCTGCGGCAGGACTTTACCGTAAAACCCTACTACCGCAAACCGAACTACCGTACCACCGTAAACCGAACCACCGTACCACCGTAACCATCAAAAACAAAAAAATCATGAAATCACCCACTCTTCTTTTACTCGCACTATTCTTCGCCATTGGCCTCAGCGCCCAGGGTACGATTAAAGGTATCGTACTTGACCAACAGTCGGAGCTACCGATCATCGGCGCGGCAGTTACCCTCGTGACGGACGATCCGAATGCCAGTCTGCAAGGTACCGTTACCGACATCGACGGCTACTTTACCTTGGAAAACGTACCGCTGGGTCGCCAAAGTCTCCAGGTCACTTATTTGGGCTACAGCCCGCTGACCATTCCGAATATCTTAGTTACGAAGGGCAAGGATGCCCAAGTCACCCTTTCCATCGCGGAGTCCATCACGGCGTTGGAGACGGTCGTCGTTACGGCAGATACCGAGAAGGACGTCCCTCAGAACGAAATGTCCACCATTTCCGCCCGTCAGTTCAGCGTGGAGGAAGTCAACCGCTACTCCGGTGGCCGCAGTGATGTGGCACGACTAGCCGCTAGCTTTGCGGGTGTGAGCGCCCCGGACGACAGCCGCAACGACATCGTGGTACGCGGTAATTCTCCCACGGGAGTACTGTGGCGCATCGAAGGGATTCCGGTACCCAGTCCCAACCACTTCGGCACCCTGGGTACTACGGGTGGTCCCGTCAGTGCACTCAACCCCAACATCATGCGCAATAGCGATTTCCTGACTTCGGCCTTCTCCGCAGAGTACGGCAACGCTACGGCGGGCGTCTTCGACATTGGCTTCCGCAACGGCAACAAAGACCGCAGCGAATACACCTTCCAAGTGGGTGCGTTCAGTGGTATCGAAGGCATGGCCGAAGGACCAGTGGGCCAGCAAGGCGGCTCTTACGTCGTCGCTGGCCGCTACTCCCTCGTGGGTATCATCGGCGGGTTGGGCGTGACTGCCGCTACGCCTAATTACGCTGATCTGTCCTTCAAAGTAGATTTAGGCAACAGCAAACTGGGTCGTTTCTCCGTCTTTGGCGTGGGAGGCAACTCCTACATCGACTTCCTCGCTGAAGAGGTGGGCGAAGACGATTTCTTCTCCGCGCAGGATGAGGACTCCTTTCCGACCAGTAACTTTGGCGTACTGGGCGTTCGCCACAACCTAATTGTTGGTAAAAATGCTTACGTGCGCACCGTGATTGGTGGCTCGGTTCGGAATAATGATTTCACCCAAGATCGCTACTACAGCCTGGGCAATGCAGATGAATATAAACTCCGCGTGACCAATATCGACAATGCCGAAAACCGCCTAACGTTTTCGTCTTATTACAACAGCAAGATCAACGCCCGCCAAACCTTCCGTGCTGGCGTCACCTACGAACGCTGGAATAGCAATTCCTTCTTCGAGGACCGCAACGATACGCCCGACCTCGACGGTGATGGCGAACCGGACTGGTTCACGGTTTATAACTTCGATGGTGATTTTGGACTGGTACAGCCTTTTGCAGAAACTAAATACCGACTTACCGAGCGCCTCACGGCCCGCGCGGGTGTACACGCACAGTATGCGGATATCAACGAGCAGTTTGTGCTCGAACCGCGGGCTAGTTTGTCTTACCAATTCACCAACGGACAGCGCTTGACCGCCGCTTACGGACTACATAACCAACTGGCTCCCCTGCCAATCATGCTACTGAACGAAGAAGTGGATGGGCAATTGGTTCGCACCAACGAAAACCTGGACTTTATCCGCTCGCAGCACTACGTCCTCGGCTACGATGCTAAACTCGGTACGGACTGGCGCATCAAGTCGGAAGTGTACTACCAAGCTTTGGACCAGGTCCCCATCGATCCGTTTTCTTCCACTTATTCGACTTTAGTAGAGGGTGCAGATTTTGCCTTTTCGGATGATAAAACCTCCTTGGTCAACGAAGGGACGGGCTTCAACCGTGGGGTAGAAATTACGGTGGAGAAGTTTTACAGCAAAAACTACTACGCCCTTGTCACGGGTTCCTTATTTGAAAGTAAGTACACCGCCAGTGACGGGATCGAACGTAGCACCCCTTTCGACAATGGCTACGTACTGAATGTGCTA
This sequence comes from Bacteroidota bacterium, assembly GCA_038748735.1. GTDB lineage: Bacteria > Bacteroidota > Bacteroidia > Chitinophagales > Saprospiraceae > Lewinella. The sequence goes on from JBCDIR010000004.1 coordinate 6,774, forward strand.
CTGGGTCGTGAGTTTCCGTTTGGCAAAGACAAAAGCAATAGCTTTACTTTGGACACCAAATTCACCACTGCCGGTGGTCGTTGGTACACGCCCGTTGACCTAGCCGCTTCGGAAGCTGCGGACCGCGAAATTCGCCAGGAAGCCAACGCTTTCTCCGAACAATACGATGATTACCTCCGCTGGGATTTGAAAATTGGCGTAAAGCTGAACAGTAAGCAGAAACGCTTGTCGCAACAGTTTTTCCTCGATTTCCAAAACGTTACCAACCGCGTAAATATCTTTGACTTACGTTACAACCGCGTGACGAACGAACTGAATCAAGTCAACCAGATTGGCTTCTTTCCAGATGTGCTGTATCGCGTACAGTTTTAGGGTAGCAGGACACGCGGGCTGCGCCCTGCTATGGTAGAAGGACCGCTCTCTCGGCTCAGCCGAGATCGCTTTTGGTAGCAGGATAAAGGACGCCGTCACGCTGTTCAAAGATACATGGCCTGCGGCAGGACTTTACCGCAAAAACCGTACTACCGTAAACCGAATTAGTAGAAGGACCGCTCCTTACCTCGCTTTTGGTATAGGGTACAGGGACGCCGTCTCGCTGTTCAAAGATACATGGCCTGCGGCAGGACTTTACCGCAAAAACCGTACTACCAGACAACCGTATCACCGTAAAACCGAACCACCGTATATTTACCACATGCTACGACCAAATTACAAGTACCTCGCCTTTGATGACCGCTGGTTTATGCTGCTAGGAATACCCTTCCTGAGCTTCATTATTCCGTTGGTCTTCTTTGGGGTTACGTGGGAGGAATACATCACCTACGGTTGGGGGGCACACTTAAAGAAATTGATCTATCCGGCATCTTATTGGCTGTTCAATCGGCAGTTAATGATTAATCTGCGCAAGCGCTTTGACGATTTTGAGCAAACGCCGCGACGGCTAGTCTGGCAGCTTTCGATTATTGCCGTTACGGTACCGCTAATTGCTATATTGGTATCAGGGGTATTGGCGCTTTGGAGTATTGCTCTAGGTTACAGTATACAACGAGGGGGAGAAATCACCCTTTTAGGATCACTACCAGGTACCTATATCATTGTGTTGTTAATGACCTTCTTGTACGAAACAATTTTCCTGTTTCACAAATACCGAGAAGCTATCGAAGAGAAAAACAAGCTTCAGTTGGCACACGTACAGGGGCAGTTAGACAACCTGCGCAACCAGATTAATCCGCACTTTTTGTTCAATAGCCTCAATACGCTAATGAGCCTGATTCCACAGGATACCGAGCGGGCGATGACATTTTTGAACAAGTTATCGAAGTTCTACCGCTACACGGTCAGCTCTCAAAAGGAAGCACTCATTGACGTGACGACCGAATTAGAAAATGCCGCTATATACGCAGAGTTATTGCACGAACGCTTTTACAAAGCCCTAGAGATTGAGTTGTCAGACGCAACTAGTTCCCATTGGCAAATTCTACCGCTAAGCGTGCAGTTGTTGATTGAGAACGCGGTAAAGCACAACATCGTCTCCCAACGCAAACCCTTGCAGGTACGCGTATACGTAGACGAAGCAACGGGGTACCTTTGGGTAGCAAATAACGTACAGCTTAAAATTGAGGAGGTCCGTTCTACCGGCGTGGGCCTCAAAAATATCCGCGAGCGGATCACCTACTTTACCGATCAACCCTTGCAGATATATAACGAAAACGGCTGCTTTCGGGTAGCTATTCCTTTACTGCGTAAAAAGCCTACCAATGAAGTGTCTAATTATTGAAGACGAGTACAACGCGTTCAACTATTTGCAGTCCATGCTGCAACGCGTCGTGCCGCAAGTGGAAATCATGGGACACGAGGACAGCGTCGAAGGAGCCGTCAACTGGCTAGCCAAAAACTCGCATCCGGATGTAGTCTTCATGGATATCCAGCTGTCCGACGGGAAGAGTTTCGAGATTTTTCAGCACGTACAAGTCAATGCGCCGATCATCTTCACTACGGCCTATGACCAGTATGCGGTAAATGCTTTTAAGTACAATAGCGTTGATTATTTGCTAAAGCCAATTCACCAGGATGATTTGGCGGCGGCTATCGAAAAATTTGAACGCCAGCAGTTCAGCTTCGACCAAGGAATGGCCGACCGTTTAAAGTCTTTAATGGAACCGGCCCGGAAAAAGAATCGCTGCTTAGTCAAAAAAGCACGTCACTACGAGTACATCGACGTAAAGGATATTGCCTTCGTACATTCGGAAGACGGCATCACCTTTTTGTACACTTTTGACAAAGCCCGCCACGCGTACAGCAAGCCCGTGGAGAAGCTAATGGAGGTACTGGACGAAGAACAGTTCTACCAAATCAGCCGTGCGCAAATCATCAACGTAGATGCTATCGCCAAAGTACACCCTCACCTAAACCAGCGCATGAAGGTAGAGCCACTAGCGGGTTTAGCCGGGGTGGATTTGGTTGTTACCCGTCTTAAAGCTAAGGGGTTTCGGGAGTGGTTGGATCGCTAGCAACTACACCGCTTTTTGAAGACGTAAAAAATTTCAATATGGAACTCTTGCTAGAGTTGAAAGCTCGTAACGCCCTTTTATTTTACTTTGGTCTAATGCACGTAGGCTTGGCAGTACTGCTAATCAGTTGGAGCTTTACATCTAAGGTAGAATTAACGGGTGTCAACGCTTGGTACAAGCCCATTAAGTTTGCGCTGTCTACCGTCCTTTTAGTCTGGGCAGTGGCTTGGTACGAAGGTTACCTGGTAGATGGGGATAGTAGACTTTCTACGATTAACTGGATCATTGTGTTGACGTTGGGATTCGAGGTAGCCTACATCACTTGGCAAGCCGCGCGGGGTGAGCTGTCTCATTTCAACAGCTCCACGCCGTTTTATGCCGCTATGTTTTCGCTGATGGCGCTGGCTGCTTCCGTAGCCACCTTAGCCATCGGCTATGTAGGTCTACAATTTTGGACGAATCCATTGCCGGCTTTGTCGCCCCACTACCTGTGGGCTATCCGCTGTGGTTTTGTCCTGTTTTGTGTATTTGCTTTTCAAGGCTTTATGATGGGTGGAAACGGCGCGCATACCGTTGGCGCAGTGGATGGTGGCGAGGGCTTACCTTTTTTGAATTGGAGTAGCCAATTCGGTGACTTGCGGGTAGCGCATTTCATTGGTATGCACGCCATACAGGTCTTACCACTACTGGCGTACTACTTGCTGCGAGACGTAAAATGGACCCTAGCAGTAGCGACGTTATACGGCGTTTTGGCCTGCTATGTACTGTGGCAAGCGCTGCAAGCCAAGCCTTTTTTGAAGTTTACTTAACTGGCTTAAACGTTTCAGACTAAACACTGTTCACTAAACATGTCAAACAAGCACAAAGAAGAGGTTGCCGAGGCCATTCTATCCGCTGCCCTGCGACTGTTTAGGACGCAAGGCGTTCCTCAGACCTCCCTGCGGAACATCGCTACGGAGGCCGGGTATACGCCTGGAAATGTCTACTTGTATTTTAAGAACAAAGCAGCTTTACTGCACACCTTACACGCTAGAGGGTTCGTACAATTGGGTGCTCAGTTCAAGATATTGCGAAGTGTACAGGACCCACTGGAACGGCTCAAGGCACTGGGAAAAGTTTACCTGACCTTTGCCCTGGAAGATCCCGCTATGTACCATTTGATGTTTGTATCTAACGAGCCGATGGAACACCTAGAGCGTGACGCGGACACGCTTTGGTCAGAGGGAAACGAAACTTTTGGTGAACTAAAGCGAACGATTATCGCCTGTTTGAAAGCGGGGCACTTCGTCGGTCACACCGTGGAGCCATTCAGTTTAATGGTATGGAGTACAGTACACGGTATGGCTACTTTAGCCATCGGCGAGCGAATAGACCGCGTACGCTTTGAGCAACCGACAGATTTATTGGACCGATCTTATCAAGCGTTTTGCTTGATGTTGGATCAGCTACCTTAAATAGGCGTAAAAAATTTACAAATTAAGTGAACGTTGTTCATTTTTAAATGATAAACCATGTATAAACCGCTAATTATCCTCTGGTCTCTACTGGCCATCTGGGAGCTAAATGCACAAACGTCCCTGCCGGAATACATCGAAAAAGGCTTAAGCCAAAACAGTGGTTTTCAGCAAGCTAGTCTCGTCACTAGTGCCGCAGCGGCTGCCCAGCAAGCCGCTACCGCTCAGGGTAGCATCCGGCTAGATTTTCAGCCCTCCTACACCGTAGCGGCGGGTGGCCGCACCATTGATATTCCAATTGGCGATATTGTCAATCCAGTGTATAGCACCCTGAATACCCTGACGGGTAGTGAGCAGTTTCCGCAATTGGATAATGTCTCCGAACTGCTGAACCCGAACAACTTTTACGACGTGAAAGTACGTGCGACCTACCCCGTCTTAAACAAAGCCATCGGGATTAACGAAGACATCAAAACGCTGCAAACTGAACTCGCCCGCGATGGGGAAGAACTTGCCCGGCAGCGCCTAGTGGCGGACATCAGCGTGGCCTACTACGACTGTCAGATGGCCCTGCGTGCCATTGATGTATATCGTGATGCGCAGGTTTTGATTCAGGAAAATATCCGGGTTAACCGCAGCTTAGTAAAGCGTGGGGCGGGCTTACCCACTAGCGTCCTAGCAGCGGAAAGTGACTCGGTGCTCGTCGCGGCAGAACTCGTCAATGCCCAATTGCGCGCGGAAGCCGCCGCCGCCCGCCTCAACGTACTGACCAATCAGTCCATGACGGCCCCCGTAGCCAAAGACGAAACCATAACAACACTACCGCGAATGGCGGCCAGCATCAACGCCGCCCGACCGGAGTTGGCCCAGCTCAATCGCCTTCTAGCTATCAATCAAAAGCAGGTGGAACTAGCCCAGTCGGGTGGTAAACCTCAGCTCAATGTATTCGCCGATGTAGGCGCACAAGGCTTTGATTTTCAAATAGACGGACAGGCGCCTTACGTCCTGGCGGGCGTTTCGCTCAACCTCAATCTCTTCGACGGCGGCCAACGTAAAGCCAGTGTCCAAGAGGCCCAGCTTCGCCAGGCCGCTACCGAAGCCCAACGTACTTACTTAGTACAACAATTGTCCCTCGAAGCTTTTGCCGCTTGGCAAACTTGCACTGCCAGCATCAATACCTACACCGCCTTAACCACCGACGTGAACATCAAACAACGCCAGTACCAAGATCAACTCGGTCGCTACCGCGCCGGAACGGTTAATTACATCGCCGTCCAGGAAGCACGGAATGCGTGGACGCAGGCCCAGTTAGCGCAGAATATCGCCTTTTTCCAAACCTGGAAAGATTGGGTGATGTGGGAACGCGCCGCCGGTGCGGAAGGGTAGCAGGTATAGGGACGCCGTCTCGTCTTTCAGACCGTCACTGTCTATTCGACATACGCTCGTGAGGATTTGTAATCCGAACTACCGACAACCGCACCACCGAATGAGTAGAGGGATCGCTCTCTCGGCTCAGCCGAGATCGCTGTAGGTAGCAGGTATAGGGACTCCGTCTCCTCTGTCAGACCGTCACTGTCTATTCGACATGCTATCATCGCAATACCGTACTACCGCACTACCGTACCACCGTCCACCGAACCACCGCAGAACCGCACCACCGCAAAACCATCAAAAAACAACATTATGCAAAAAATATGCTACGCTATCCTCCCCTTATTGCTATTCGCTTGTCAAGCGGAGGAAACGCCGGAATCAACTCCAAAAACAGATACGACCATTGCCGTTACCGTCGGCGAAGCCACCAGCGCTACCCAGCCCATTATCATCAACAGTACGGGTTTAGTGCAAGCCAGTTCGAGTACTAAATATGCTTTCAAAATCGGGGGCGTTATCGAACGGCTCTACGTCGACGAAGGGGACCGCATCAAAAAGGGGCAACTGTTGGCGACCTTGCGCCTGACCGAAATAGAGGCACAGTACCGACAGGCACAACTCGGACTAGAAAAAGCCCAACGCGACCAAGAACGCGTCGCGGGTCTCTACCAAGACAGTATCGCTACGCGCGAGGCTTTGGAGAATACTCAAACCCAACTAGACGTGGCTCAGGCTACCCTAAAGCAAGTGGACTTCAACCGCACCTACGCCAAAATTTACGCGTCAAGTGCGGGATACATCGTCCGCAAGCTGGCGAGCAGTGGGGAGGTCATCGGTCCCGGCGTAGCGGTATTCGTAGCTAACGATGCGGCGGGGCGCAGCGGCTGGTTACTGGAATGTACCGTGACGGACCGCGAGTGGGCTTTGCTACAACCGGGCGATGCGGCTGACGTAGTACTAGATGCTTACCCGGAACAACAACTAGCGGGTCGCGTCGGTGCTAAAGCGGCTCAGGCGGACCCCGTTTCGGGCGGCTTTCGGGTCGAAGTCCGTTTGGATCAACCCCAACGGTCGCTAGCCGCAGGCATGTACGGAAACGTCACCATTACCACTCAAAAACAGGAAACGACCCTGACTATCCCCTACGATGCCCTGGTTGAGGCCAACGGTAAAACGGGTTTCGTCTACGTCCCCGACGGAAAAGCGAGCGTGCGCAAAGTACCCGTCACAATCGCGCAAATCCTACCGGATGTCGTGCAACTAGCGGGTGGCCTACAACCTGGACAACCCATCGTGTTGGGCAATAGCGCCTTCCTCGCGCCGGGTGCTTCGATTCGTATTCAGCGTGAGGAGTAGCAGGACGCTCTCTCGGCTGAGCCGAGATCGCTTTTGGTAGAAGGTAGAAGGACGCCGTCTCATTTACCAGACCGTCACCGTCTATTCGACATGCCTGCATCGCTCGCTTGCCAGGATTGGTAACCCGAGCTACCGAACGACCGCACCACCGAATGAGTAGAGGGATCGCTCTCTCGGCTGAGCCGAGATCGCTGCGGGTAGGAAGTATAGGGACACCGTCTCATTTACCAGACCGTCACTGTCTATTCGACATGTCATCATCGCAACACCGTACTACCGCACTACCGTACCACCGTAAACCAACCACAAACCACAAAAGATGAATATCACCCAATTCTCCCTTCGCAATTACCAGTTCACGCTCATCATGGCCGTTATGGCGGCGGTGATTGGGGCAGTGACTTTGCTCACGATGCCGCGGGCGGAGGATCCGCAAATTAATCCGCCGACTTATATTATTACCGTAGTGTATCCCGGCACGAGTCCGGAAGACATGCAGCAGTTGATCGCGCGACCGATTGAGGACCAGGTCAGTGAGTTGGACGACATCAACAAATTACTGGCGACCATTGAGGATGGACTAGCGATCATTATCGCGGAGTTTAACTACGGGGTCGACAACGACAATAAGTACCAAGAGGTCGTACGCGAAGTCAACGGGCTGCGGAATGAATTGCCCGACGGAATCGTTCGCTTGACTATCAATAAGGTAGACCCAAGTGACGTCAACATCTTACAGGTGGCCCTGCTATCGGAAACGATGGCTTACGCCGAAATGGAGGACTACGCCGACGATTTGATCGAAGACTTGGAGCAGGTGGCGCTGCTCAAGAACTTGGAAGTGGCGGGCGTTGCGCCCCAGCGCGTTAACATCCGACTGGATTTGCCCCGCATCGCTAAGTACGGTATCCCACTGGACGCAGTGATCGGCAACTTACAAAGCGAAGATGTCAACATTCCCGGTGGCGTAGTAATGGCGGGTAATAAGCAATACAATATCAAAAGTAGTGGCAAGTTTGTAGACCTGGAAGACATTGCCAACACCATTGTTTTCACCTACGATCGTTCCGTAATCTACCTCAAAGACGTAGCAGAAGTTAGCTTCAAAAGTGAAGGACAAACGCACATCACGCGTCTGAATGGTCGCCGCTGTATACTGGTCAATGCAGCCTTAAAAGACAAAAGTAATATCGCTCAGGCACAGACGCAGTACCTACCTATTCTGGACGCTTTCGCGCAAACGTTACCACCTAATTTACGGATGGAAACGCCTTTCGATCAGGCCGAAAACGTGGAAGGTCGTTTGGCGGGCCTGCGCTTCGATTTTATGCTGGCCATTGGCTTAGTCTTGGTCACGTTATTGCCCCTGGGCATCCGTGCGTCGCTGGTAGTAATGATTGCC
>JBCDIR010000005.1:0-14752 GCA_038748735.1 Bacteroidota bacterium
GGTCTTGCCCAGCGTAATCATTGTAGCGATCGCTTTCGATGCCGTAGCCTAAAAACGTAACTTCGGAAATATCTACCCGTTTACGATCTGCATTTTTAGAAGGATAAGCGTAATAATCCCACAGGTGCCGCTTCGCCTCCTCGTTGACGGATAGTTCAATCCTGGACCAGCGTTCCGAAATAAAGGAAATGGGTTGCGAATAGGTCGCTTCTGGCCCTACGCCGGGAATACCCATCGCTCGAACCTGTTCTTCCAAATAACGTGCGGCTTTGAACAGTCCAGGCTGGCCCGTTTCGCGGCCCTCCATATCGTCCGCCGCGAGGATGTGGAGGTGTTGTTGTAAGTCTTCCACGGTGATCGTTTCCGCAAAAGATTCGAGTGAACTGGGTGCCTGTGCCGACAATAAAATGCTCCAAAAAAGTGTACCGAAGCCCAATAAATGCCGCATGTAACGTAATTTTCTAAGAGAACAACAAAAGTAAATCAATTCGTTGCTACGAAATAGCTTAGTAGTAAGATTCTACCGACTTAACTTGTTTCTCCCTGGAACTATTTCACCAGTAGACAAGTTAAATAACTGGCCACCGAACGGTTTACCAATCGCCCCAGCAAAACGAACTGCTTATAATGGTGTTACAGCAAGTCGGTGTTTCGGCGAGGCTACTCAACTTACAGTGAACTTGTTTAATAATGTCTGCGATAGACAAAAATCAGCAATTTTGGTGCTACCACGCAGTAGCCGCGCAGCGAATTGAGGGACGCACGGAGCCTAATAGCATCGCTATTAAGGTGAGTACGGTACGAACTCCGAGGACCAGAGGGACGATCACCGCAGGTAAAAGTAGTGACAAAAGGGCGATTTTAGGCATTGTAAGATGTTTTTAAACAAGTTCGATAAAAAAACCACTAACGTAAAACGTCATGGCGGATAAAAAAACAAATACGCTGGAGATCGTCAACCGACGCGCGACCTTCGAGTTTCATTTTGTGGATGTGCTCGAAGCGGGCATCGTCCTGACGGGGACGGAGATCAAGTCGATTCGTAAAGGTAACGTCAATTTGCGGGATGCGTATTGTTTGTTTAAAAACAATGAACTGTACCTGCATAGCATGTTCGTGGCGGAATATAAGTTTGGCAACCAGTTCAATCACGAGGAACGCCGCACGCGCAAGCTCTTACTCAAACGCGGTGAAATCAAGAAGTGGGAGAAAAAAGTGAAGGAAAAAGGGTTGACCATCGTACCGCACCGCTTGTACCTCAGCGAACGCGGCTTCGTCAAGCTCGAAATTGCGTTGGCCCAGGGTAAAAAAACCTACGACAAGCGCGATTCTATCAAGCAAAAAGATATGAAACGCGACATGGACCGCGCTAAGCGCCTAAAGTACTAGTGCTTTGTTAACACTAAACCTCTGGTAACTTCAGCCTTAACAAAGCACTAGCGCAGTGGATCCATTTTCTGATTTTGAACAAATAACGGACTACCTACGGGACCAATTCACCAAAGCGGCCCACCAAAAGCGACACCCCTGGCGCTTGGTGACCCTCGCTACGGTAGCCGACGGGGTCGCCCAACAACGTACCGTCGTACTGCGCCGCGCCAACTGGACAGAACGCAGCTTACGCTTCTACACCGATGCCCGTTCCGCCAAAATGGAAGCTATCCGGGCGGGTCAGCTCCTCTCTTTTCTCTTCTACCATCCCCGCCACCAAGTGCAAGTGCGGCTGCTCGCTCAACCGACCCTCGCGGATGAGACCACCAAACGAGCCATTTACAACGGCCTCCCGCTCCACGCCACCCGCGATTACCGCACGCAGCTAGCGCCCGGTGCGGAGCTAAAAGCGGACAACCCCACCTACGTGTCCGATCCAGCGGCGGGCTTCGCTAACTTTACAATCGTGGAAAACACCTTTACGGAACTAGAAATCCTGCAACTGAACCGCTCCGGGCACCGACGAGCACGTCTGAATTGGTCCGAAGACACCGCCCAGTGGCAAAGCAACTGGTTAGTCCCCTAGAAGCTTCCACAAAAACATCTCAACCTTTCTCCCTACCTTTGCGTCTTCAAATTTGCACCCCATGATCACGCTCAGCGACATCTACGTACAGTACGGTTTCCGCATCCTCTTGGATAAGGTCACACTCGTCATCGGCGACCGCGACAAAATCGGCTTAGTGGGGCGTAACGGTGCTGGCAAATCGACCATGCTGAAGATCATCGCCAGCTACCAACGACCGGACGAAGGCACCATCAGTATGCCCGCCGGAAGCACCATCGGTTTCTTGCACCAGGAGATGAATATCCCCAAAGGAAAAACGGTACTCGAAGAGACACTGACGGCCTTCGACGAGGTCCGTACCATTGAGCAACGCCTAGCCGACATCAATACCGAAATGGCCGAGCGGACAGACTACGAGAGCGACGGCTACACCAAACTCATCGAGCAGTTTTCTACGCTCAATGACCGCTTCTTGCTCCTGGGCGGTGACCGCATGGAGGCCGACGCGGAGATGGTGCTCAAAGGTTTGGGCTTTGCGCAAGGCGACTTCAAACGACAGACCGCTGAATTCAGCGGTGGTTGGCAAATGCGCATTGAACTGGCCAAAATGCTCTTGGCCAAACCGGACTACCTCCTCCTGGACGAACCGACGAACCACCTGGACATTGAGTCGATCATTTGGTTGGAAAAATTCCTAGAAACCTATCCCGGAGCGGTAGTTGTCATCAGTCACGACAAGCAGTTCTTGGACAATACGACCAAGCGGACCGTGGAGGTGGAAATGGGCAAACTATACGATTACAAAGCGCCCTACTCCAAGTACGTCGCGCTACGGGAAGAACGCCGCGAGAAGCTGGAATCTTCCTACAATAATCAACAAAAAGTCATCGCTCAGCGCGAGCGCACCATCAACCGCTTCATGGCTAAAGCCACTAAAACGAAGCTAGCACAGTCCATGCAAAAGCAACTGGACAAAATGGAACGCGTGGAGATGGACCAAGCGGATACGAAGGCGATGGTGCTCCACTTTCCGCCCGCGCCCCGTTCGGGAGCCATCACGGTAGAGGCCAAGAACCTCAGTAAATCCTATGGCGACCTCAACGTGCTGGACGAAGTAGACCTCAAACTGGACCGGGGCGACCGCGTGGCTTTCGTCGGACAGAACGGGCAGGGGAAAACCACCTTGGCCAAGATGCTCATCGACAAAATCAAAGCGACGGGTGGGGAGGTACAACTGGGACATAATGTCCAAATTGGCTACTACGCGCAGAACCAATCGGACGAATTGCACGCGGACTTGACCTTACTACAAACGCTCGAAAACGTCTGCCCAGCGGAGATGCGGCCCCGGCTGCGGTCGATTCTGGGGGCGTTTCTGTTCAGTGGGGAAGATGTAGACAAGAAGGTGTCCGTCCTCTCGGGTGGGGAACGAGCGCGTTTGGCCATGGCAGCGCTCCTGCTCAACCCCTTCAATCTACTGGTCCTAGACGAACCGACCAACCACTTGGACATCATTTCTAAAGACGTCCTCAAGAAGGCGCTACTCGACTACGACGGTACCCTCATCGTAGTGAGTCACGACCGGGAATTCCTCGGCGGCCTCACGGATCGGACCATCGAATTCCGCGACCGCAAGCTCTACAACCACCTCGGTGACGTCAACTTCTTCCTCGAAAAACGTCAGCTGGCAAACATGCGGGAGGTCGAAATCAGCACTTCCAACAATCAGGCGAAAGCCAAAGCAGCAGCCAAAAACGCTAAACCCGAACTCTCCTACGAAGAACGTAAGCGCCTGACGCGTGCCGTCTCTAATGCCGAGAAAAAGATCGAACGCCTGGAAGCCGACATCGCCAAGCTGGAACAAGAAATGTTGGACCCCAACTTCTATCTATCCGATAACGCTAACGACTTGATGGCGAAGCACAAGCAGAAACAAACGGACCTAGAAGCAGCCATGGAAGCCTGGGAGGAAGCGCAAACGAAGCTGGACGAAGCGAGTTGAGGCTGGGTGGTGACGGGGTACTCGGATGGCAAATCCTCGCAAGCGGTGGTGAATTTCAAACTGGCTAAACGTTATAATCGGTGAATTTACAACCTACTTTAGCGGATGAATTGGTGCTATTACGGCCACTGGTAGCGGAAGATTTTAACGAGCTCTACGCGGTGGCCAGTGACCCACTGATTTGGGAACAACACCCGGCGCACAACCGCTGGCAGCGTCCGGTTTTTGAGCTATTTTTTGCGCACGCGCTCGCTATGGAGTCTGCCTTTGCGGTAATTGACCAGCAAACTCAGCAGATGATTGGCAGTACGCGTTACCGCTTAGCGGAAAAACACCCCGGCGCGGTGGAAATTGGCTGGACATTTCTAGCTCGCACCCACTGGGGCGGCACGTACAATCGTGCGATGAAAGTGCTGCTTATTGAGCACGCTTTTCAGTACGTGAATCAGGTACTGCTGCTGATTGGCAACGACAACGTACGCTCCTGCAAAGCGGCGGAAAAAATGGGGGCCAAACGCTTACCCGACGAAATAGCCGCACCGCTGGTCATCGGAAAAGACAACTACTGCGCTTACGCCTTTCAGCGGTCACGGTGGGGACAATAAATTGTCTTCACACTACCTACTTTTAACGCCGCAAGATTGTGTAACCACTCGTACTTACCGATCTTTGTTGTCAAACATAGTGCATATGGATTCTCGTCTACTGTTCCCTTTTCTTCTGATTTGCGTGTGGACTAACGTGGCTTTGGCCCAACTCCCCGACGATTTTTACGATACACGTATTTCGGACCAGTTCGTCTTACCGCTGGGTATTACTTTCGATAACAACGGCCAGGGTTACCTTTGGGAGAAGGATGGAAAAGTCTACGTACTGGACGAAAATGACGAGATACTCCCCGCGCCATTACTAGACCTGAGCGAAGAAGTGAGCAGTTGGAAAGACCACGGCCTCAACGGTTTTTGCCTCGACCAGGAGTTTCTCACCAATGGCTACGTGTACTGTTACTACGTCGTCGATTTGCACCACTACTGGCACTACGGCACCGCCGAATACCATCCTGATACGACGGTTATAGACAAACCGACTTTTGGGCGTATCACCCGTTACCAAGCTGACCCGGCAACGAGCTTCACGACGATTATCCCCGATTCACGTACCGTATTATTGGGCGAAACGATCAGTACGGGCGTGCCGATTCTTTACGATTTTCACGGCTTAGGTAGTTTGGTGCAAGGGACAGACCGCAGCCTACTTTTTTCCAGCGGCGAGACCACCGGAGGACTACAAATCGGTATCGGAAACGAACCGGGTGACGTAATGGTTCCACAAGCTATCGACTGGGGAATCATTACGCCAGATGAAGACTTAGGGGCTTATAAATCGCAGTATTTAGGCTCGCTCAACGGTAAAATACTCCGCATTGACCCCGATACTGGCGACGGACTGGCAAGCAACCCGTACTACGACGCGACCCAAGCCCGTTCGGCACAATCGCGGGTGTGGGGCTGGGGGCTGCGCAATCCTTACCGCATCATGGTGCGCCCCAATACGGGTAGTCACTACTTGGCCGACGGCGACCCCGGCACACTCATTATTGGTGACGTAGGCAACGGTGCCTGGGAAGAAATCAACATCCAAACGCGGGGAGGACAAAATTTCGGCTGGCCCGTACTGGAAGGATTTTTCCTGTCCTGGAAATTTTGGAACCAGGACGTTCCTAACAATCCACTCGCCCCCAATCCGCTAGCGAATTGCACGGAGGATTTCCTCAATTTCCGGCAGCTTTTAGCTCTCCCCAACGAAAACGGGCCGTTTACACCCGGTAATCCTTGCGACCCTTCACAACCCATTCCGGACAACTTGAACCCCGCCTACGCGGAACAACCTATCTTGACCTGGAGCAACGCCCTGTGGAATCAGCCCGCGCGGGCACTCATTCCCGCGTGGAACGATGTAGGTGATCCCGAGGAGGTGCCGCTGGGTACCCCAGACCAAGCTATTGAGGGCGAACCCTTCGACGGCTACAGCAGCCTGGCCGGTATTTTCTACGCGGGCGAAACCTTTCCCGAAGCCTACCGTGGCAAATACTTTCACTGTGATTACAGTGGCTGGATCAAGGTTTTTGACCTAGACGAAAATAATGTACTCACGAAGGTAGAGCGCTTCCACGACGATGCCCGGGATATTATTCACTTGGCGCAAAACACCAGTAACGGCGCGCTGTACTACACGAATGCACTGGGCGAATTGCACAAAATCACTTACGGGGGCAACCCCGCGCCAGTAGCCGTGATTGAAGCGGACAGATTTTTCGGTCCAGGACCGTTGACTGTACAATTTTCTGCCCTCAGCTCCTACGATCCGAACAATGATCCCATGAGTTATTTTTGGGAATTTGGGGATGGTAGCACCAGCGACTCAGCCGAACCTACGCATACGTTCAACACCACGAATACAGGTCCGCAAAGCTTCACCGTTCGCCTCACCGCTACGGACGCGCAAGGAGCGACTCACGTGGCGGAGCGCGTCGTTTCGCTCAACAATACCCCACCACAAGTGGAAATTACTTCTTTCAAAGATGGGGACCAGTATCCGCTGGGCTATACTTCTCTGCTGCGCCTCTTGGCCAAGGTGACGGACGCCGAACACGCTACGGAAGACCTGCAATACACTTGGCGCACCTATTTGCACCACAACCTGCATTTTCATCCCGACCCACCTATTTATGAGGCCGCTAGCCACTTCCTCATCAGTCCCCTGGGTTGTGAAGAGGAGACTTATTACTACCGTATCGAACTGACGGTCACGGACCCCGCAGGATTAGCGACCAAAGTTAGCCAACAGATATATCCGTACTGCGGTGACGATTTTGTGGAAGGTTTGACGCTGGAGGGCACCGTAGCGGGTGCGGGAGTAGAGCTGGACTGGGTCACTACCTTTGCGGAAGACATTGCAGTGGTGGAAGTCCAACGTAGTCCTGACTATTTCCGTTTTACCACCATCGGCGAGGTAGCACCACGCAACGCCAGCACGACGGAAAACTACGCTTTTTTCGACGCCAATCCCGAGCGTGGCAGTAACTTCTACCGCATCAAAGTCACCACGACTTCCGGGGCATTTACCTATTCCAATCTATTTGAAATTACCTACCCGCAACCCATCGACTGGGAGGTTTTTCCTAATCCCGCTACGCAACACTTGACCTTCAATTTGCGCCAAGCACAGAGCGAGAAAGTACTAATAGAATTGTACAACGTGGCCGGACAGCACCTGCGCCAGTTTCCCTTCGCCGCCACGCCCAACGAGGCTTGGTCGGAGCGCGTATTAATAGCACCTTTTCCACCGGGACTGTACAGTTACCGTATTGTGGACGGGGAACGCAGTTACACGGGGCGGGTGATTATTCAATAGCCCTGCCCTACCAATGATAAGAAACATACGGATACCGCACCTGATACTGTTTCCGTACCAGTTCGGTAATTTTTGTGCGTAGTGCATCAATATTTTCTCGCTCTACGGCGGAAACGAGGAGGCTGTCGTAGCCAAACTGTCCTTCGAGGCGCTGGGTGATCCCCGCTTCGATTTCCTCCTTGACTTCGTCTTCCAGATAGAGGTCATAGTTGCGTTCCCGGTACAGATCGATCTTATTGAATACCATCAGCGTTGGCTTGTCAATGGCGTCCAGGTCTTTGAGGGTCTGGTTGACGGTGCGGATATGATCCTCGTGTTGCGGGTGGGCAATATCGACGACGTGGAGCAGGACGTCACTCTCGCGGACCTCGTCCAGGGTTGATTTGAAGCTCTCGACCAAGTGCGTGGGCAGTTTGCGGATGAATCCAACCGTGTCCGTCAACAGAAAGGGCATACGGTCAAAGGCGACTTTACGGACCGTCGTGTCGAGGGTGGCGAACAGTTTGTTTTCGGCAAACACATCCGACTTCGTCAGGAGGTTCATCAGGGTGCTCTTCCCCACGTTGGTGTACCCCACGAGGGCAACACGAATCATTTTGTCGCGCGTCTTGCGGCGGGTGACGGCTTGTTGGTCAATTTTTTCCAACTTCTTTTTGAGTAAAGCAATCTTATCGCGTACAATCCGGCGGTCCGTCTCAATTTCTTTCTCCCCCGGTCCACGCATACCGATACCACCTCGTTGACGCTCCAAGTGGGTCCACAGTCCCCGGAGGCGGGGTAGCAAGTACTGCATTTGGGCCAGTTCCACCTGCGTTTTCGCCTGAGCCGTTTGCGCTCGCCGGGCAAAAATATCCAGTATCAAGGAGGAGCGGTCGATGATTTTCACTTTGAGGTGCTCTTCCAGGATATTGGTTTGCTTCCCACTCAGGTCATCATCAAAGATGACGCCCGTAATGTCCTCCCGCTCTTCGATGTACTGAGCGATTTCTTCCATTTTCCCCTTCCCCACGAAGGTGCGACGGTCCGGTGAATCCAGTTTTTGTACGAATCGTTTAACGGCTTTCGCCCCGGCGGTCAGGGCTAGAAACTCTAGCTCGTCCAGGTATTCCTGTACTTGTTGCTCCGTCTGTTTACGCGTGACGACGCCAACGAGTACCACATATTCCGTTTGCTGCGCCAAGCCCTTCGGTTGCCCGGCGGTACCGACGTTCCAGCCGTCTTGGTGTTGATTATTGGTCAATATAGAATGTTTAATTTTTATTCAATAGTTGCGATGATTCGGTGTACTTCTGCTGTGGAAAGACCTGTAATAACGGTGATCGCCTCGATTGACATACCCTGTGCATATGATCGGGTGACCACCAGTTTTAAACCTTGTTGCACGCCCTGTTCCATACCCTGCTCTATACCACGTTCCATACCTCGTTTCATTCCACGCTCCATGCCACGTTTCATTCCACGCTCTTCCGCTTTTTGCTCCGCTGCTTCAATTCGGCCCCGGGCGTCTTGGATGGCAATCGCGGCATTATCATAGTCACGTAGCTCTTCTTTGTCCCAACGATAACGTTCAGCTCTACGGTAGGCTTCGATTAAGCCCTCATCGGTCGTGTTTTCAGGGATGACGTCTAAGTTTTTCGCGTTCTTAATAAAAAAGGTCCACTTCTCCACTGGAGTATCTAATTCGTCTATCTCCTTATGGAATTTACGTAATTCGATGAAAGTAAACTTTAAATCTTTGAGCTTATGCTCGTACGTCTTTTCGTTCAGTATAATGTGATGCGAGAGGTAGTCCGAACCGTCGAAGAAGTTAAAATCTAAAATGCCGATAAAGTAAGTAGGCTTGAGTAAACTGTACTTTTCGCCACTTTGAATCTGCATCGAATAGTCACGGCAAGTGTAGTACTGCACTCGTTTGGCAAACCCATTCACATCCGCCATTTGCATCTCGATAACGAATTGCCGTCCCTTCAAATCTTTTGCTCGTACATCAATGATGGAAGCCTTTTCGCCCGCAATGCGTGGCAGCAAATAAGGATTAACAAATACCACCTCTTCAATTCGTTTGTCGCCTTCAAGCAGTAGCACAGCATTTAGAAACGAAATGATGATCTCTGTCTTCTTTTCGTTTCCAAATATTTTTCGAAAGGCTACGTCATTTTTAACGTCAACGAATCTCATAGGCAGGACTTTTGCTTATTCTCCCTTCCAAAAATACAAAAATTTCTCACGAAAAGCTACACGTATTCAGAACACCAACAACTCCTTTTCTGTTCCCCATGTTCCGTAAATCAGTACGCCCGCTCGTTTTTTCCCTCCATATAATACATAAAAGAACGATTCACTACGCGGTTACCGCCCGGCGTAGGGTAATTACCCGAGAAGTACCAATCACCGTTGTTGTTGGGGCAGGCGGCACGCAAGTCCTCTACGGTCTGGTAGATGACTTCTACTTTGGGTTTGATATTTTTTGGAGTGATGATTTGTGCAATCTTCGCAGACACCTCTTCGTAAGTAAACTCGTCGTAGAGTGCCTGCACTTGGTTGGTCATTTCTTCTTTGGGAAGGTCCTCCTGGGCCTTGCAGCGGTCGTAGGTTTCCTGCAATAGATGTACTTTTCCATTTTCTTTTAGCAAAGCTACCAGCGCCCGGAAGGCAACGAATTCCCCCATTTTCGACATATCAATTCCGTAACAGTCTGGGTAGCGAATCTGCGGCGCAGAAGAAACGATCACGATCTTTTTGGGCCGCAGCCGCGAAACGATCTGAATGATACTGTCTCGCATAGTCGTGCCGCGCACAATGGAGTCGTCAATGAGGACGAGGGTGTCTTTTTCATTTTCAACGATACCGTAGGTCACGTCGTAGACGTGGGAAACCATCGCTCCGCGCGAAGTCGTGTCCGCAATAAACGTACGTATCTTAGCGTCTTTGACCACAATTTTCTCCACCCGCGCCGTCATATCGAGTACCTTCTTCAGCTTGGCAGGCGTCGCTTGTTTGCCGAGGGCCTGAATTTTTTCCAGTTTGATTTTACTCAATTCGTCTTCCAAGCCCTTGACCATGCCGTAAAAGGACACCTCCGCCGTATTGGGTATGAACGAAAAAACGGTGCGCCGGAAGTTATTACGAATCATCGCTAGAATCGGCTTAGCTAGGCGTCGGCCGAGTTCCTTGCGCTCTAGGTAAATATCGCGGTCGTTGCCCCGGCTAAAGTAAATCCGCTCAAACGAACAAGCCGCCCGCTGAACCGGATCCGCAAAAGGCACCACGCTGGAGCGACCGTTACGCTTCACGATCAGCGCGTGGCCACGGGGCAGCTCTTTCACCTTAGAAATGTGTACGTCCAGGGCCGTCTGGATGGCCGGACGCTCACTGGCTGCGATGACGATTTCCTCATCCTCGTAGTAAAAAGCCGGACGTATCCCTGCCGGGTCACGCATCATAAAGGCATCGCCGTGACCGATGAGTCCCGACATGACGTAGCCGCCGTCAAATTTCTTGCTGGCCCGCCGCAGCACCCGCTGGATGTCTAGCTTATCGAAAATCCGATCGTTGATCTCAATGTTAGATTGGGTGTCGGGCTTGAACCAGTTGAAAAGGCGTTGAATTTCGTCGTCCAAAAAGTGACCGATTTTTTCCAGTACCGTCACGGTATCACTCTTTTCCTTGGGGTACTGCCCCAATTCCACCAGCTCGGCAAATAGCTCGTCTACGTTCGTGAGGTTGAAATTGCCGGCTAGGATCAAATTGCGAGAAATCCAGTTGTTCTGGCGCAGAAACGGGTGACAAGTTTCCACACTATTATCGCCGTGCGTACCATAACGTAGGTGACCCAGCAACAGCTCGCCCGTATACGGCATATTGGCTTTCAGCCAAACGGGATCGTTGAGCTGTTCTTTGGGCATATGCTTGAAACGACGCAAGACCTGCTTGAACAGATCGTCCAGGTAGTTATCAGCGATGCTGCGCTTGCGGCTGATGTATTTTTGCCCCGGTTCGACGTTCAGCTTCAGCGTAGCCATACCGGCCCCGTCCTGGCCGCGGTTACGCATCTTCTGCATCATCAACTTCAATTTGTTGAGACCGTAGAGGGCTGATCCGTATTTTTCGTGGTAAAAAGACAGGGGCTTGCGGAGTCTGATTAAGACGATGCCGCATTCGTGTTTGATTTGCTCGCTCATGGATGATGTTCCGGATTCATAATGAGCACGCAAAGTTAATCTTAATTATTCACCTAGTCACTAATGGGAATTGGGGTTTAGCATTTTTTGTCTTGCCAAATTAGGTTGGGCAATTTCGACCGAGTTGCTTTTTTGAATAAAATCTGGTATTTTCGTTAGCAACTGAATAATAGTCCATGACGAAGTTTCTTGAACAAGAATTGGTGGAGCAAGTGCTCAAGTTACCTTCTGCCCCCGCCATCGTAGCGGAAATCGAAACACAATTGGCCGCCGAACGCGCAGCGCGCCTTCAGTTTTACAATGATATCACCGAGCAAGAAAAAGCAGAATTTATTAATGGAGAAGTCATTATTCATTCTCCGGTGATGAAATTCCACAATGACATTAGTGGAAATGTTTACACTATGCTTCGGACTTTTGTCACAGAAAATAATCTGGGCTTCATCGGTATAGAAAAAATCCTGGTCCAATTTTCTCGCAATGATTACGAGCCAGATATTTGCTATTTCAATGCAGAACAAGCGGCACAGTTTCGGGACGATCAGTCCCTTTTCCCTGTACCTAATTTGATCGTAGAAGTCCTCTCCAAAGGTACCGCTCCACGTGACCGAGGGGTTAAATTTCAGGATTACGAAAGCCACAGCGTACAAGAATACTGGATTATTGCGCCCCAATCACGGACGGTAGAACAATACCTCAATGGGCCCGACGGCTTTGAACTTCACCTCAAATCCACCTCAGGAGATATTAGCTCACCGACGATCAACGGACTTACCCTCCCCATCGCGGCCATCTTCGATACGCAACGAGCACGAGCACTCGTGAAGCAGATTCTGTTGGATAATCACTAGATATAGCTCGTGTGTATAAAAAATTGCAGAAAGTTGCCAACCACTACGGCGAAGCCGGTCCAGCCAAGATTGTACGAAGTGCAATCTTACTACCACGACCGTAGGGAGTACAACCCTACACAAGTCTAATAATTTTGGTCACACTTTTTTATCCAAATCTGCAATTTGTTACACAAGTATACCTCTTCATCATTGCTAACTAACGAAGAATTCCGTAAGTTTGTAATTACATTGTAAACACAAACCACGCATTGTGCATATTCCCATCGTACAAATAGGCAACTCGAAGGGTATTCGCTTGGCGAAGACCGTGCTGACGCAATACGAGTTGACGGACCAAGTCGAACTGATTCTAGCGGATGACTGTATCATCTTAAAGCCCGTCAAAAAGGCGCGCGAAGGTTGGGACGAAGCCTTTCAAAGTATGGCAGCCCAAGGCGACGACGAGCTACTCTTCCCCGACGTTTTTGCCGACGAAGAATGGGAACCATGGGACGTGTAAAAACCGCTCAGTACGACCTCCTCATCGTGAATCTTGACCCCACGATGGGTAGCGAAATCAAAAAAACCCGTCCCTGCGTCGTCATCTCCCCCGACGAACTCAATCGTCATCTGCGCACAATCGTCATTGCGCCCATCACCTCACAAGAGCGCCCCTACCCTACCCGCGTCCCCGCCAAAGTAAGCGGTAAAGCCGGCTGGATCATCGTAGAACAAATCCGGACCATTGATAAGCGGCGCGTCCGTAAAAACATCGGCAAACTGGCCAAAGCGGAAGTCAAGCAACTCAAACAAGTCATTCGGCAAACCTTCGTTGATGACTAAAACTTTGTCAAGTCTCCATTTGCAGAATAGCGTGACGGCACCTCTATACCCTCCACCCACAGTGAGACTTTAGCCCATCGGCAAGGCCGAGACGAGCGAGCGCATCCCGCTACCTAAAAATCCCCACCACCCCCATCTTTCTGATCATCGTTCTTGATCTTCGTGCCGCGTCCGCGGCGGTTGCCTTTGAAGTCCAACTGGCCGAAATTGTAGCGCAAGCTGATACCGATGGACCGAAACGGAATCCGGAAATCGGAGCGTTGGAAGAAGTTGTCGCCCTCAATTTCGCTGGGAAAATTCTTGGTCCGGTTGAAGGGTTCGACGGCGCGTAGGCCCAGACTAAAACGCTTATTGAATTCTTTGCGCAAGCCCATACCGTACAGCCAAAAACTGGGATTCTCGCCCTGCAACGTCTGCCGCCGTGAACGAGCGAAGCCGAAGAAATCAAACTTCCAGTCTCGGGGCAGGTTAACGTTGCCGCCTGCGTTACCACCCCACACCACCGCCGTACGGCTCAGGTCAATGCCTTCTACCGTCGACTCGGCATCGTAGGTAAACAGGTTGAAACCGATGCGGACGGTACCAATTTTGCCAATCTTTCGGGAGGTGAACAGGTTGAAACCCACGCTATTGTTTTCACCAATATTAAGGTAATTCGTTTCCGACACGTTCGTCATCGGGTTGACCGTCACAAAACCCTCGATGATGTCAGTGGTCCGGCGGTAGAAGAGCGCTAGATTGAAAGACGTTCCCTTCACAAACGCGCCGTAGCTCAGCTCAAACTGGTCCACAATTTCGGGGTCCAGTTCTGGATTACCCACCGTCAGGTTATTCGGGTCGCCCACTTGCGTAAAAGGATTGATAAAAAACAAACTGGGCCGCTGGATACGCTGCGAATAGCTGGCTTTTAAGTTACTAAAGTTGGGGAACTGATGACTAAAAATGATACTCGGCAAGATATTGTCGTACTCCTGCGTAAAGGGTACAACGGGGTTTTCTTCGTACTCGCCACCGATGGTCGTGCGTTCGTAGCGCGCTCCGGCCACGAGGCTGTTGCGCTTCCCCATCTTGAGGGTAAAGGACAGGTAGCCCGCGTATACATCCTGCGTGTAGGCGAACTCGTCCGTCTGACTGGCGATGGGCTGAAAAGGGGCGTCCCCCAGGCGCGTGAGCGTGGAATAGTCACTGTCAATACGGCGGATAACGCTCTTGACGCCCGTTTCTACTTTGACGTTTTCTCCCACGGGATGTACGTAATCCACCTGGGCGGTATACTCGCGGTTGAGTCCATCGTTGAGGTTGAGAAAATCTTCCTGGTAATCGACGGTGGTGCCGTTTTGGTCAATGGTGTTCTCCTGCTCGCTATTGGTGTCGCTGATTTGGAAGGCTACGCTAAATTCGCGTTCGGAATTGGGGAATGTACGCTTGAAGTCCGTCGTCCAATCGAAGCCGTTGCGGAAATTTTGGTTATCGTTCAAAC
>JBCDIR010000006.1:0-14463 GCA_038748735.1 Bacteroidota bacterium
GAGAGAGTTTACAACAACGCATTCACGATTTAGAAGAGCAGCATAAAACCAATACCTCCCGCCTAAGCGCTAAATTTGAAAAAGAATTGCGTGCGGAACGGCAGGCGTTGGGGGCGCAATTACTATCCCTCGGGCAGCATCTCAAACAGTAGCCGCGACTATGGGTGTACAGGGTTC
Source organism: Bacteroidota bacterium (assembly GCA_038748735.1). GTDB lineage: Bacteria > Bacteroidota > Bacteroidia > Chitinophagales > Saprospiraceae > Lewinella. The sequence goes on from JBCDIR010000006.1 coordinate 178, forward strand.
ACAAGGTGAGCGTTTTTTGTTAGAACGTCTTCGAGAAGCATTGCTTAGTGAAGACCGAAAAACGCTGTCCGAAATTCAAGATCTACTCAATTCGGAGCCACAGCTCGCGGAGTTGATTGACCCCATCATCGAAAAACACTTGTTAGATTTAGAGCAAAATTTCCCGAATGCCTACGTACGGGTAGTCCAAAAAATAATTGACCAGCGTCTCAGAGACCAACAAGATGAACTCATCAACATCATCTACCCCCGTTTGGGTATCATGATTAAGCGCTACATCACGGATGAGATGCGGGTACTAGCCGAACGGGTAGATAAGATGCGCAAGTCGTCCTTTTCTTTCTTGAAACGTAAAGCCCCACAGACCAAAGAAGAAGCGCTCGTTGAACTCCTCCCCTACCAGGTACAGGAGGTCTACGTCGTAAGTCACGAATCGGGTCTGTTACTAGGTAGTGCCTCCGCCGCCGAAACAGCTGACAAGGATATGATCGCCGGAATGCTTACGGCCATCAAAGTGTTTGTAGAAGATGCTTTTCGCCGCACGGACGAACAACTGCGAGGTATTCAGTACGGAAGCTACGAAATAATCGTGCAAAACTTTTTTAATTATTATATTGCCTTGGCAATTGAGGGTGCGTTGAGTGAAACAGACCGTGAAGAACTAGCGCGCCGCATGCTTGCTTTTGCCGCCGAGGAACTACAGGGCAGTTTGAAAGAACCTGATCCTACTTTTTACGCGCACTTGCAAAAAGAATTACGCAAGACTTTTATCCGGAAAAAAAGCCCCCATGACAAGTAAAAAAGTGGTAATCACTGGACATTTTGGCGTTGGTAAAACCTCCTTATTCAATCGATTCATTAGTAATACCTTCAGCGAAAAGTACCTAACGACCATCGGTGTACGAGTGGACAAAAAACTCGTCCATGTGGACGATGAATCTTTCTCACTGGTGCTTTGGGACCTAGCCGGAGAGGTATCGCAGGAAAAAGTTCCCCGCTCTTATTTCTTGGGAGCTAGTGCACTGATCTACGTATTTGACCTGAGCCGTCCCGCCACTTTCAGCCGCTTAGAGGAGGATTTAGACTATATAGAAAGTATCCTACCCGGAGTGATCATCCGTAAAGTAGGCAATAAAAAAGACCTCGTTTCTGACGAAACGGTACAAGAAATCGAACAGCAAACGCAGCCGTTTTGCTTTACCAGCGCGCGCACGGGCGAAAACGTCGAGGAGCTGTTTATGAGTATTGCGAAGGAATTGGTAGCGCCATTTTCCAAATAGACTTTCCTAAAAGCAACTAAAAAGAGCGAACTCGGCACAACGAAGCTGATCGCCTATTTCAACGAAGAGCTTAGGTGCATTAAATTCCCCGATCAGCATATAGGAGGCTTTAGCCGACCGAATCCCTCTCCCAAAAATCCCTACCTTTACCGCAAAGCACGATTACATGATTATCATCACCGGAGCAGCTGGTTTCATTGGCAGTTGCATGGCGGCTCAGTTGAATGCGGCGGGACACTATAATCTCATCCTCAGCGACGACTTTTCGCGCTTGGATAAGAAGCGGAACTGGCACCGGAAAGCCTGTATTGGTAAGGTAGATCGGCAGGATTTGGCGGCTTGGCTGGACCGGATGTACGCTAGCGTGGAGGTCATCTTTCACCTGGGCGCACGCACGGATACAACGGAACAGGACACCGCCATTTTTGGTGAACTCAACCTGCGCTACAGTCAGGACATCTGGCAGCTTTGCGCAAAGCACAACATCCCGCTCGTGTACGCCAGCAGCGCAGCTACCTACGGGCGCGGCGAGCACGGCTACGACGACCAACACGACTTGGCCGAGCAGTTACAACCACTCAATCCTTACGGACAATCAAAAAACGACTTTGACCGCTGGGCCTTGCAACAAACCACTGCCCCACCCCACTGGTACGGACTCAAATTTTTCAACGTTTACGGCCCCAACGAGTACCACAAAGGACGCATGGCGAGCGTGATTTTTCACACCTTTAAGCAAATCCAGGCTACGGGCGCTATGAAACTCTTCCGCAGTCACCGTCCCGACTTTAAAGATGGGGAGCAAAGCCGGGATTTTGTGTACGTCAAGGACGTGGTCAACGTGCTGTACTGGTTGTGGCAAAACCAGCCAGCCAACGGTCTCTACAACCTCGGCACCGGACAGGCTCGCACCTTTTACGACTTGGCCGCCAACACCTTCCGTGCCCTCGACTTAGCACCTGAGATCAGCTTCATCGACACGCCCGCCGATATTCGGGATACTTATCAGTACTTCACGGAGGCCAATATGAGCAAATTGCGCCAAGCGGGTTATGACCAACCCTTTGCGTCTTTAGAAGCGGGTATTCGGGATTACGTCCAGGAATATTTGGTGGGGAATACGATTTGGTAGGGAACTACGGTTTCACTAAAAAAGTAAAAGCTTGCTAAAGTCTACAATTGATCACTACTCTTCTCCTGCTAACTTAAGTGTTTTATTATACAAACTTTCGCTAATTCTAAAGCCGAGCTGCTCGCGTAATTTTCTTATTAATGGTTTAACCTTTTCGATTTCTCCTCTCCTTTTCGATTCGAGCAATACGCCAATAAGTCCGGTGATCCGCAAGCCACTTTCCTTCGCTATCTGTCTTCCTTTTCGCTCATCGATTAGTAGTAAATCCGCATTTAACTCTTGCGCCAGAACAATTGCTTCAGCCTCGCCGGGATCTAGTTTTTGTAGTAACAAATGATACCTTTTCCGGTTTTCAATCCCCTTAGTCTTTAACCAATACAGGTCATTTATAACATCCTCCACGATCACAAAGGTGACCAGTTCTTCGTACACCTTTTTTGGAATAATTACGCTTCCGAATAATGATGGTAATAAATGTACTTAATTGATGTTAATTAAATGAAGGATTACAGAAGTGTCGCTGACAACTATCATTTACCACTGATTTGAATTTTCAGCCTAAAGCCGCTAAATCTTTCAAGTCTTGCTCTAGATCATCTTCATCATACTTAATACAAACATTGCGTTCAGCTAGTGCCTGCTGAAATTGGATACGATCTAATTGTGCTAAAGCTTTAGCTTGCCCCAAACTCATGCGCTCTTGGTCATACAGGTAAACAGCCAGTTCTAGTAGCAATTCTTCTGGTTCGATTGCTGCCAATTCGAGTACTTTTTCGGAAATGTGTAAACCCATAATGAATTATTTTCGCTCAGACTGAAAGATACGAGTATCATCATTTAAATGCAAGCTACTCATCAGCTCCCTACTTTATATGCACAACAAATTCTAAGTATCGTTCCAGCGATTGAGCAACTGCATCCCTAACAGCAGCAAAAACGACAACCCCAACAACACCAACGCATACTGATGCGCCACCCCATAATTCAACGCTTCCACTTCGTCGTAAATCGCAATGGACGCCACCCGCGTCTGCCCCGGAATATTACCACCAATCATGAGTACCACACCGAATTCACCTACTGTATGCGCGAAGGCCAGTACCACCCCCGTCAACAAAGCGGGACGAATATTAGGCAAAAGCACTAGACGAGCCGTTTCCCAACGTGACTTACCCAGCACGTAGGATGCTTCTGCCAAAGATGGCGGTAGCCCCGCAAAGCCCGCCTGAATGGGTTGTACCATAAACGGCAAACTGTACAACATAGAGGCCACTACCAAACCCGGAAACGAAAACACCAGCCGCAATCCTAACCACGTCTCCAACCAAGCTCCAAACCCATTATTTGGACTGAACGCCAGCAGAAAGTAGAACCCCAAAACAGTAGGTGGCAACACCAGCGGCAGACTCACCACCGCCTCAAAGATGGGCTTCCAACGCGTACGCGTGTAGGCCAAAGCGTACGCTAATGGCAACGCGACCAAAAAGAGCAAGAGGGTCGTCACCAGCGCCAGTTGAAAGGTCAGTACGAGTGGGTCCCAGTTCATTGGGTGGGTGTATTTGCGGGTAAACGATAAGCGTGTGCCCGCAGGATAGCCCTTGCCGGAGCACTAAAGAGAAACCGCTGAAAAGCTACGGCTTGTGGTCGCAGCAGCTCGTCCGCCGTTAAGGTTACAACGCTTTGTTCAATCGGTTGATATGCCTGGGTGTCAACGGCGACCCACTGGCCCGTTTCTTGGTAAGCCGGTATGCGCGTAGTAGACAAAGCGGTCAGCCCGTAGGTTGCTGCCCCCGTCGTTACGAATTGGTTGGCTTGGGCTACGCTCTCTCCGTAGACTAATTTGGGTTCGAGTGCTTCGTACAATTTCAAGTACTGTAATGCTTCTACCGCCGCTACGCCGAAGGGTGCCGTTCTGGGTTGAGCAATAGCGATGTGCGGCACCGCGTCCGTCGCTAAAACGGTCAAGTCTTCCGGAATAGCTTGGGTCACCGACCACCAAATGAGTTGTCCGTAAGCGAAAGTTTCGGGCGGCTCAGCAGCTAGACCTGCCCGGAATATTGCTTCCGCATATTGCTCATCCGCCGCCAGGAAAACGTGGTAGGGGGCGCCCGCTCGAATCTGCGCCGTCAATTTGCCCGATGAGCCGAGAATCAGCTCACAAGCTATACCGGACTCGGCAGTGAACGCTGCGGTCAGGTCACGCATTGCGTACTGCAAATTAGCGGCGGTAGCGATGAGTAGTGGCCGAGGCTGCTGCGGTGACGTACACGCAGATAGTCCACCGAAAAGCAGGGCCACAATCACCTTAAAGCAGTACTTTTTCATGGTGCTGCTAACCTACGAAAAAGCAGCGGATTAGGCGAATGGTTAGGTAATCTCCCAGGAGACTTCCTGCCAAGGTATCCGCTCCACCCCATCTAACTGAACCGATTCGGCACCCGTATAGATTAGATGTTGTACCGCATTTGGAAAAATAGATTTAGCTACACTTTTCATCTTACGAACCAATCGCGGGTGGTACGTTTCTGTCGCTTTAATTTCCCAAAGTAGTTGTTTAGCAGCGTCTTCGTAGACCAAGTCCACTTCGGCCCCATTACTATCACGATAAAAATGAAAACCGGGCTGTTCTCCTTGATGAAAAGTACTTTTGTAAGCATCAGCCACAATAAAATTTTCAAAAATACTACCAAAATGATAGTGATTCTTCAATTGCTCATTCGTCCGGATGCGTAGCAAATGGCACAACAGCCCCGTATCGTAAAAGTAAACTTTGGGCGACTTTACTAATCGACGCATCATACTCTTATAGTAGGGGGTTAATTGAAAGACGATGTAACTTTGCTCTAGTATAGAAAGCCAAGATTTAACTGTTGGAACACTTATCCCTACTGCTGTGGATAAAGAAGACAAATTAAGGAGTTGTCCACTCTGTCCCGCTAATAAGCCCATAAACCGTTCAAAAGCCGCCATGCTTTTTGGATCAATCAAACCCGCCACATCTCGCTGTACGTAGCTATAAATATAGTTAGCGTAGAATAATTTTGGCGGTATCTGACGCACGAATTGTTCCGGATAACTACCGTTAATAATAGCTCGTAAATAGCCATCATCTTCCAACAGTCCTTTCTCTTGCAAATCTAAGGGTAACAAACGAGCGATACCAATACGCCCAGCGAGCGACTGAGTGATATTCTTACGCAATAAAAAATTCTGTGACCCCGAAAGAACGAATCGTCCCGGTCGCCGATCTAAATCAATATTAGTTTGTAGATAGGAAAAAAGTTCTGGCACGTGCTGTGCTTCGTCAAAGATAACCTTCTCACCGTACTGCCGAATAAACCCCTTTGGATCAGTCAAAAAATCTTGTCTAACGTCGGGTGTTTCGAATGACAGATAAGTATAATCCGATAATAAGCTTCTGAGTAGCGTTGTCTTACCCGCCTGTCGAGGGCCCGTAACACTGATTGCTGGATAATAGCGTAGCAGTTCCTGGATATGCGCAATTAATCGTCGTGGAATCATAATATGGCCAAAAAGTATGTAAATTTAAGTTCACACTTTAAATTTACATACTTTTTGGTAAAAAATCAACAAAGTCCTCACTAGTACGCGCATAAAATCAAACAACGGCTACTCCGCCCAAAGCGAAGCAACCGTTGCTTAAATTTTTTCTCACTCGCAAGGATTTGCAACCTGCCTTTGCCGGTCAGTCAGGTCCGAGCAATCTCCGACAACCTAGCTGGCTCATTTCAATTCTCGCGCTACCGCAACAACGTCACGTTCCCCTTTTGGACCAACTCATCTCCGTTCGGGCACACGACCCGTAAGTAGAAGCCGTAGGTGTCCGGCGCGAGGGCTTCCCCACGGTAGGTGCCGTCCCATTCTGCGAACGGATTAGTGGTGCGGAACATCTCCTCGCCCCAGCGGTTGTAGATGAGCAGTTCCATCTCCGTCAGTTCCTCCAGGAAGTTACTGCGCAAGCGAAGTACATCATTTTGACTGTCCCCGTTCGGGGTAAAGGCGTTCGGGAAGAAGACGTGGTCCGTATCACAGGTACCATCTTGGCCAATGACCGTAATGGCCAAATCTTCTTCACAGCCCAATAGGCTTACCGTGACAAAGTAGACGTTTTCGCCTTCCTCTTCGGGGAAGACTTCGATGACCGGGCTATCCTCCGCCGGTGGGTCCCAGTCGTAGGTACAGCCGACACAACCTTCAACGGTGATTGTAGTGGAATTACCCACCAATACGGTATCCGGCTCGGCGCTAATGCTGAGGTCGCCCGCTAAATCAATGGCCGTGACCGTAGTCGTCAGTACCTCTTCACAACCAAATTGGTTAGTCACCGTCACCGCAAAATCCGTGGTGACATTTGGATCAACCGTGACCACCGCTTGATCCGTGGCCGTTAGTACGCCCAGTGGTTCCCAGTTGTAGGTCAATTCTTGTTCTGGATCATTATTGAAAACTTCCAGCACCTCACTAGTCGTTGGCTCACAAATGACGAGCGGGGAGGTCACCGTAGCGTTAATCGGGAAGGTATTGACCGTCACCGTGTCACTATTTTCGGTACAACCATCGTTGCTCACGCCTACGGCGTAGACTTGTGAAGCACCCAGCGGTGGCGTGTAGGTCAAGGTCGCGCCCGTACCTAGTTGCTCATTATCCGGTAAGGAGAACCAAGTGATCGTAGCCGGAATATCCGTCGTGGCGGTCAACGTCAGTGCGACATTGGCACACAAAGCGGTGTCCTGGGGTGATACTTCGATGTTCACTGGATCGAACAAGTTGATGGTCACCGTAGTGGAAGCCGTACAGCCAAATTCCTCGTCCGTAACAGTTACACTGTAAGTCTGCGGCACCGTCGTCGTAACGACGGGGTTATGCGGGTTCGTCAGGTCGATTTCTTCGTTGACGGGTGACCATTCGTAGGTCAAATCGGGGTCACCACCGGGATTAATCGGGGTCGGTTCACCGGGGCAGATCGTCAGTTCGTCATCCGGCAAAACGTCCATGAGGTCCATGAAGCAGATTTGCTCGACGCTGGTTTGCTCACAGCCCGTTTCGGGGTCCGTAGCTACGGCGGTGTAGTCGTAGCAGCCGCCCGTTTGCGGCACCACTACGTCAATACTCGTCCCCGTACCAACGGACTCGCCCTCGAAGAACCACTCGATGTCCGTAGCGAAAGCCGTACTAGCCGTCAGCGTTACGGGCGTATCGTCACAGACGTTGCGGCCACCTTCCGTTTCGAGTTCCAAATCGGGATAAACAATGACTTGAACCGTCTGCATATCCGAACAACCCGTAGCGGGGTCCGTGGTAGTAACCATATAGATTTGGTCTTCCGTTAGCGTCGCAATGGGGTCCGCCGGGTTACTCAGGTCGAGGCCCGTAGTCGGTTCCCAGTTGTAGGTATAAGTCGTATTCCCGCCCGGGTTGAGCGAGGTCGGGGTGTCGAAGCAAACGAAGATCGTATCGGGCAGTTCCGCCTCGAATTCGATGACTTCGACGGCAATGTCCACCGTATCCACGCAGTTATTTTGGTTGGTCACAATGGCCGTGACTACCGTCGTACCCGCCTCAAAAATTTCTATCTCTACGGTTTGCTGGTCCGTCGGGCCATTGATGAGCTCGGCGGGACTCCACTCGTAGGTGAGCGTATCTTCATCGTCTTCGTTATTGACGGTCAGCGTCGTTTCTACGCCAGCACAAATGGTGAGGCTACCGTCGCCACCCGGCGTGATATTGATGTCTACGCCCTCGTCGATGATGATGACGCTGGCCGTTTCGGTACAACCGAATTCGTCCGTGGCCGTGGCCGTAATCGTGTCCGTACGGAATGGATTGACGGTAATCATACTCCCCGTGCCAATGACGCCATCCAATGCGCTGGTCCAGGTCACGTCGATGTCGACCGCCGCCGTAGCCGTGATGATGACGTCCTCGCCACAGGTAGTGACCACGGGTTCCTGGTCTAGTTCCAAATCAATCGTTGGTGGCACGAATAGCACCACCTGATCCATCACAAAACAGGTATCCGAACCGACAGTGGAATAAGCCGTCACCGAGTAGGTTGTCGTTTCCGTCGGCGTCGCTACGGGACTGGTCGCCGTTGGGTCATCCAGGCCCTCCGCAGGTGTCCACAGGTGGACGAGATCAGGATTACCGTTTTCGTTCAACGTAATCGACGCACCGGGGCAAACCACCAAAGTATCGCTTAACGCAATGTCGAGATCCACGAGCTGAATGTCGAGGGTTTGACAACGCGTATTCTCACAATTATTAGCCGTAAATATCGTTAAGCAAACCGTCACGGGGCCACTGCCTGCGAAGACGATACCCTGCGGATTTTGCTCGGTACTCGTAGCGGGTGTTCCGTTCTCAAAGGTCCAGCTCCAACCCACCGTATTGTTGAGCGTATTAGTTGAAATATCCGTAAAGTCAACCGTGGCCGCTTCCGACGAACATTCGCTAATATCGAAGGTGAAGTCTGAGAAAATTTGCGGTTCTTCTACCGTTACTTCTCTTACGAAAGGCGTTACGCAATCTACGTCGTAGACAATACTCAACGTGACGATATAGGTCCCCATCTCCCCGTAGGTATGTTCCGGATTTTCCTCAAAGTTGGGCGGACTGCCGTCACCGAAGTCCCAAACGTAGCCGAAGGCATCGGTACTGGTGTTCGTAAACTGCACTGTACCGCCGTTACAATCAATCTCGTCCGTAAAGCTAAGGTTGATGTTCGGATTCACCACTGCTACGTGTACAATTTCCGTAGTTTCACAACCAAATTGGTTCGTGATGGTCACCGTCAAGTCAGCCGGGCCGATTGTTTCGATGTAGTCGGGCGAAGCCGTCGTCTCTGTACCGGGTACGAACGCACTGGTGGGTTCCCACAAGTAAGTCAGTATATCGTTCGGGTCGTCGTTGATGGCGTTAATCAACAGATCCTGACCAAAGCAAACCGCCGCCGTATCGGGCAGGGTTACGTCCACGGGGCCGCCGGAGATCGTTACTTCGCCCAGGGCCGTCGCATCGGTACAGCCGTTCGGGGCCGTCGCTACAATAATGTATTCCGTTACGCCAGAAACGAGTGGGTTAAAGGTAGGCCCCGTAGCGAGTACGTTGCCGTCTACATCTTGCCACTCAATGGTCGATCCGTCCACGTCAACCGTGGCGGTTAGGTCGGCAAATTCTTCGCAGTAGTTACCGTTGCCGTCACCACCGTTGATGGTTACCTCTAGATTAATATCCGGTTGGACCGTAATTTCCAGCTCGTCGACTTGGGTACACCCAAATTGATTGGAAACCGTCACCGTTACCGTCTGCGTTGTACCCGCTAGTTCAATAAAGTCCGGCGAGGCGGTCATCTCCGTTCCCGGCACAAACGCGCTGGCGGGTGTCCATAAGTAGGTAAGATCGTCATCCGCATCTAAATTGTTGACCGTGAAGACGACTTCGTCACCAAAGCAAGAAACGACGGGGCTACCGCTGCCGTTGGCCGTCACTTCAACGTCGACGGGTTCGTTGCTGACGGTTACGCTCATGCTCGTTTCGGAGCAGTCAAATTCGTCCGTCGCTACGGCGGTATAGGTGGCCGTTTCGGCGATGAGTGGGGTAAAGTTATTACCCGTAGCCACCAGATTGTTCATGGCGTCAAACCATTGCACCGTGGTCGGTACGTCGGTCGTGGCCGTCAAGTTAGCTTGGCCCGTACAGTAGATACCGCCCCCCTGCACGTCCAGGTTGAGGTCGGGTGCTACGTTGACCTGAATGGTTTCGACCACGGCACATTCCGGGTCGCCGTTGGCCACTACGGTCACCATATATTCTTGACTGGTCATAATGTTAAAGGTCGGTGCATTCGAGTTCACATCGTCAATGCCCGCAGCGGGGGACCAAGTGTAGTTAAACGCCGGATCGCCGGCCGGATCAAGGGTACGTGCTTCGCCATTACAAACGGTGAACACCGCAGGAAACTGGCTCACTGGCGCGCCCAGCTGGACGTTTACTGTTTCGCCAATTACGGATGACGTACAACCGTCCTCCGTGGTAATCGTAAGATTCACCAAAATAATCTGCGGAGTGGTAATGACCAAACTCGGCGATTCTTGCGTGCTGGTCCCATTGCCACTAAACGTCCACAGGTATTCCGTGGCGTTGTTCGCTTCGTTAGTAGAGGTATTAATAAAATTGACCGTCACCGCATCGGGGCTGCAATTATCGTATTGTACCTCGAAGCTAGCGGCTAGGGTGACATTTATCACCTCCACATTTTGTACGAAGGTTTCTTCACAACCATCGGCACTGGTGGCCGTCAAACTCACGGCGTAGGTGCCCGGACCGGGGTACGTATAAGAGGGTGAAGGCAGGGTACTTACGTCCGCCAGGGTACTTGGATCACCAAAATCCCACTGAAAAGTGGCAGCGTCGGTACTCGTATTGTTGAAGTTGATCTCTAGACCTTGCTCGCAACCCACTTCCGCAACGAAGGAAGCATTAGGCTCCGTCAACTGATTCACGGTGAGTGTCTGCATTGACATACAGCCCGTTACGGGATCCGATACCGTCACTTCAAACACCTGGGAACCCGTCACCGTAAAGGTCGGCGTTGGGCTATCAGCCGGACTAACCAAACCTGCCGGCGACCATTGATAGGTATAGTTAGCCGAAGCACTACCCATTGGCATAATCGTAATGACGTCCCCCAAGCAAGCATCAATAGTTGGTGGATAAATTACGTTACCATCGCTCAAATCCAACACGAGCAGCGTTTTACAAACCGTATTTTGGCAATTCTCTTCGTCCATTATCGTTACGCAGTATTCCCCTGCGGCAGATACACTAACTTCGCGGGTCGTAGCGGTGAAGCCATCGGGCCCCGTCCAGGCGTAGGTCACTTGTCCGGTAGCGTCTTCGTCCGTAGCGACGAAGATCGCCGTTTCGCCCCCACATATTTGGTCCGGGCCTTCGATCATAGCCGTGATAACAGGAATATTTGCTGCCGTCATCGTCGATGTATTGGCAAACCACCAAGTGTTGATAGTCGATTTATCTCCGTAGCCAGAAGTGGCATCATCGTCAAAATTACTACAATCCCCGGTGTTGAGGTTGAAGTTACTCCAGGTACGTATCCCGTCGGTACAAGGAGCACCGTTTCGTCCGTCTTTTGGCGCACCCGTCCCCGGATCTTCTGGTATATTGGTATCATCCCAGTAGAGCAAGTTGGAGGCGATCCCTCCCTGACAACTTGGCCGAACCGTTTCGATACAGTAACCGTTACGCAAGTACTCCACATCAAAACCGGACCAGTGTTGAATACCCTGAGTGTAAGAGAAAATCAGGTTAACCGTATCACCCGCTGATACCCGAGTACCGTCCCCCAGGAAGCCATCCCAGGGAATGCAATCCGTCAGATTATCATCGGTAAATTCAAAGATCAAATTGATGTCCTGACTATTGGCATCCAACAAACCATTCTGGTTAAAATCTAATACGACCTCCACTTGCCCGGGTTTGGTCACACTCACTTCCAGACAGAAACTATCTTGCGGCAAGCAACTGAAGCTCATCGGGGTAGTCAACTCGCCACAGATACCACTCGGAAAAATAATAGGGTCTGGTTCTACTAAGAATATCTGGTGTTCAGCGGAGTTTTGAGTGGCATTCACCCCAGGAATCGACTTACGGTCTTCGTTCAAATCACCGCTACTTCCCGGTCCTTTGCGGTTAAACGTCACGTTGAACGAAAGACCCTGAAGCCCCGCATTCGCAAAGTCAATACGTGATACGAATCCGTCCGTCGTGTAGGAATACAGGTCGCCGTTGAAAGCGCGGTCCCAAACACAATCTGGTGCTTGCGTACCGTCAATTCTAGGCGTACGAAACGCCCAGTTCCTCGACCACAGCCGCCCCGGTTTTTGCTGATTCGCCGCGTCAACTACTGTAAAGTCCCAAAACGGGATATTGACTACTTCATCGGTGCCGTCGGGAAAGGCCGCATCTGCAAACTCGATGGAGTAATCTCCAGCACTAGGTGGGCTGAATTGGTACATCAACTGGCCGCCCTGTGTAGCCGTTACGGGATAGGAACCGAAAGCTGCGTTTGCGTAGCTGTCAATATTAAAGTTATTGTTATCTACAATGAACGGTCCGTGAACGATATTTCCACCCGGCCCCCGAATACGGAAAGTATACTGACCGGGGAATGACCCTGGAAAAGGGGTGCCATCTGCATTGTATTCAATACCCAACCCAATGAAGAGGGTCTCACTAGGATCCGCAATGGTCACGTTTAATCGGCTATTTACTGGACTGTTGAAAGCCGCAAAATTACCGAAGGCTACGTCATTGGTTAAGAGCATGACGGGGGCATCAGCCGCCGTGGGTGCTACGTCTTGGATCCCACCAGCACGCAGGGTAGCGCTAAGGCCCAGCAGGAGGAGCAAGCTGAGTAGCCCAACTTGCGTTTTATATGCTTTACAAACTTCATCTTGTTTGTCTTTTTTGTTGTTAAATGTTTTTGCGCGGTACAGCTCTACTCGTCCTCATTTTCCTCCGTACCCGTGCCGTCTTCTTCGTCAGCAGCGCGCACTTCTACCCGGCGTTCCAGGGAGGCAAAAACATTGTAAACAGAGTTCTTGGGATCATCTAAATCATCTTTCACGCGGGGGTCCGCCTGGGTTTCACCCAAGGGTTCTTCTTCGTATTGCAAAGCGTTTAAGTTGATGTATTTTTGCAATGCTCCATCCTGGTAACTAGCGAAAAAGTTCTTCACCGAAGCAATCCGCCGCTGGCTCAGGATTCTATTATACACCGCGCCGGCCCGGGGACTAGCAAAACCACGTAGTTCAATGGTGTAGGTGTTTCCATTATCCAAATAAGCCAGCAAACGCTTAGCAAACTCTTCCAAGTCGTAGCGGCCACCACGTACTTCCAACTTAAAGAAGTCACTGAAGCGCCGGCGCGTTTTAAAGGCTTCTTCCAGCTCCATGCCTTCCGTAAACGACTGGATGAAGTTCTGTTGCTTACCGTAATACTCTACGTTCGTACTGATGTACTCCACGTCAGTAGTCGGCTTATTCGAGCGGGGATTAGGATGATCATTATCAAAGTATAGTAGTAGCGGCAGCATGGACGACGGGCTGGAGTACGGCTCCAGGAATACGTCGAAGACAATCTTGCCGCCGCCTTCGTCCAGGTCTTTCTGACTGAAGGTCAGCAATTCCGTCACGGGTGCGTAGCCCTTGCGCGTCACTTCCATTTTGTATGGCTTGTCCAACGCAATGGAGAAGCGGAAGTCATTATCTTCGGGATTAATCTTATCCGCTACGATCGCGCCCGTCTCGGGATCAATCAGGCGGATTTCTGCTCCCGGTAAGGGGAGTTCGGAAATGGCGTCGAACGTATAGATTTCCAGCAACTGCCCGAGGTAGAGGTCCTTACGGTAGGTACCCGTAACGGGCACTTCTGGCCCCGAAAGGTCGAGCGAAGTCTCCGCCGGACCGTAGCCGTAGCGTTCGCCCCGAATGACGTAACGCTTGCCTTTTTCTACTTCAAAGCCGAAGAGGTGACCGTAGGGATTGGTCAGACTATCGACCAGTTTCTCCCCTTCTTGATCCGTATACTCATATAGATAAACAGAAGCATCCGTGAGTGGCTTTTCGTCTAACAGCTTGAACGTATAGACCTCCAACACCAAACCGGGTTTGAGGAATAAATCGCGGCGAATTTTGCCGACATTCTCAAATTCGGGCTCATTGGTATCAATGACGGCCATGTCGGGTACGTAACCGTCTTTGCGTGCCGTCACGGTGTAGCGCTTGCCCCGTCGCAGTTTGAAGTGATAGTCATTGGCCAGCGGATTAACGACAC
>JBCDIR010000007.1:0-14171 GCA_038748735.1 Bacteroidota bacterium
AAAGATGGACCACACCACGGTAGCTACTACTATGGGGAGTGATTTGGCTGCGGTCACGGCGGGATTTGATACTGCTACTTCCAAGGTCGTAACCAGCGCGCTTGCTGGCCTCGACCGGAGTGTTGCGAAGTCAACGCGTCGTGGTGTGGTCCATCTTTAGAACTAAATAGGAACTGTCTAAAAAGGGTAGAAAACACATATTATACGTTTACTAAACTTTCAAAGTTTAGTAAACGTGTTGCCACTCTTGGCTTTTTAGACAGCCTCAATAAACTAATTTTCATGCAAAGCAAAATCATTCTTGGACTGGGCTTCGGTGACGAAGGTAAAGGCTTGGTTACCGCTTATCACGCTGCCCAGAAAACAGCTAGTTTGGTCATTCGCTTTTCGGGCGGGCACCAAGCGGGACATACCGTATGCTGGGGGCAACAGCGGCACGTTTTTTCCAGCTTTGGCAGTGGTACGCTAGCCGGACGGCCTACCTTTTGGTCGCGGTATTGCACCTTTGATCCCGTGGCGTTCTGGCGGGAACTACGGGCGCTGCAAAAGCTGGGGGTTGAACCCGTTTTTTACTTGGATGCCCTCGCGCCCGTTACTACCCCGTTTGACGTGCAGGCGAATCGACAATCGGAAAAGACGAACCGCCACGGCAGTTGCGGCATGGGCGTAGGAGCAACCTACGCACGGATGGAAGGGCCGCACAAGCTGCACGCTGGTGATTTACGAGAAGACCAGGTAGTACGCTGGCGCTTGACGAGCGTAAAGCAGTATTACGAAGACCGAGGTGTTTCTTTAGCTGATGCCGAAGAGCTCACGCAATTGTTCTGTCACGCTGTGGCGGAAATTCTGCCGTACGTGAAAATTGTCAGTGCCCGCCAGTTCTTTCGGACCCATTCCTTTACCGATTATATTTTCGAGGGTAGCCAAGGAATCCTACTGGATATGGACCACGGTTACTTTCCGCACGTCACCCGTACTCGTACCACGAGTCGGCAAGCATTGGACATGATTGAAACGTATGAATTGCCAGAACCCGAAGTGTATTACGTCACTCGTGCTTACCAAACACGTCACGGTAATGGTCCGCTGACGAATGAGCATCTGCCGCCCAACCTGCACCCCACGCCGAAAGAAACCAACCAAACGAACGAATGGCAGGGCCCACAGCGACGCAGTCTGCTGGACCTGGATCAATTGCAACACGCACTGAATATTGATGCGAATTATTGTGGAAATTGCACCAAGCACTTAGTCGTTACTTGCTTAGATCAGTTGAGCGGAAAACTGAACTTTACGCATCATCGACAAGTCTTTTCCGTGGACAGCGCAGTTCATCTTTTGCCTCGTTTAACCACGCAGTTTACGAGCTGTTTAGAAAGTTATTCCCCCCGCTCGGCAGCGTTGAGGACACGTAGTAGAGAAGAGCATTGTGCCACAATTTGAAAGAAATTAATCTATAATTTGCTGTACATTGGGGGGGCAATCCATCGTACATGAACTTCCTCACCCGGCTCATCGGCTCCTTCCTAGAGGCATTTCTAACCATCCTCTTCTTATTTGTAATGGCTTACTGTGCGGTCTATTTTTACCAGGACCGTAAGAACCAGTTGGCGGCACTGCCCGTGATGGAAATCCTAACGGACAATTACCAGCTAGAATGGGCGGAGGCGGCTGCGGTGGCGGGTACCCTCGCTGAGCAGTTGCTGCAACTGAAACGGGCTACGTACGAACAAATCAGAAACGAAGGACCCGTCATCATTGGTGAGGAGTTGGCCATTCCCGTCCTCTGGCAACGGGAGCTAGTAGTCGCTAAACTTGACGAACAAGGCTGGTCCAAAGGCAAACTGCGCACTGCCAACGCCTATCTTGATTATATCGACCGCTACCTCGACGCTGCCGTACAGGACATGTACCAAACGGGCGTTTCCGCCAGCATCACTCTGGCGCAGGGTATTTTGGAGAGTGACGCGGGGCGCTCGAAGCTCGCCCTGACCACCAACAACCACTTCGGTATCAAAGCCCGCCCTACGGCCTCTGGTCGGCGTAAGATAAAGGCCAAGCAGTACCGTCAAATCGTCGATAGCGACTTCAGTTACCGCAGCCCGGCTGTCGGCGTTTCTCAACACCATGATGATCATAAATACGACCGTTTTGAGGTCTATTCGACGGTCCTGGACAGCTACCGACGGCACAGTCAGTTGCTACTGAACGATTGCCGTAAGGCACGCAAAGGGTGCTACGCTTGGATATGGTCAGCCTATCCCGTGCAGCGGGCGCGGGTTGATGTGCGGGAAATGGCGCAGCGTTTTGCGGGTGTCTCGGGCTACGCCCCCGAAGATTTCTTTGGGTCTACCCAATTGCCGTACTACGCCGCCCAGGCCGCCGGTCTCAAAATGGCGGGTTACGCTACGAGTAAAACCTACCACAAAAAGCTAGTCTACATCATTGAAACCTACGAGTTGTGGCGGATTGATATCGCGCTACAACAGGCTTTGGTTCAATTGAAACAACCTTCCTAAACGGGATGATTTTGTCGTAAATTGACGATATTTAGTCAAAATGAATAAATTAAAAATCGCATAATACATTGATGATCAGTTGTTTATGCTTTTTGGCATTAATCTGGCATTACACAGATCGAAACCAAATGAAACTGTGATGCTGAGTAAACTTCAATTTCAAAGAGAGCTTAATAACGTACGCGACATCGTATTCCGCTTTGCCCTAAAACTAACCGGTGATTATCAAGACGCACAAGATCTGTGGCAAGAGTCTTGTATCCGAGCTTTCCGCTACCGTGAAAAGTTCGAACGGGGAACCAACTTCAAAGCGTGGTTATCGACCATCGTGCGCAATTCTTTCGTCACCAACTACCGCAAGCGCAAGCGCCGTCGCCAAATCAGTGAACCCGTAGAAACATTCGACTACGCACTAGAAAGCAAAATGATGGTACCAAACGAAGGAGAAGCTAATATGCGTATTCAGGCTATCTATCACCAGCTAGACCAATTGAGTGATCTCTACCGCGTTCCGTTTTTGATGCACTACCAAGGGTACGAATACAAAGAAATTGCCGAAAAATTATCCATTCCTATGGGTACGACCAAGAGTCGCATTTTTACCGCCCGCCGGATGCTCAAGCAGCAGTTGGCAGGCCAGGAGATATAATACCAACCGAACGTGCATAATTTTGAGCATCTACCTACCAAAACAAAAGGAAACACTATAATTTAATCCCATGCAATCTTTCGTAGATTGTGTATATCCCGTTTACGTATGACTCCTCCCGAATTTTCGTGCTAACGAAAGTTCGGGATTTTTATGTTAAATGTCCTACAAAAACCGCGCCATTCTTAGAACAAAACTTGACTTGCCGCGTAAACAGCAGTACATTCGTATCCCGTACGTACCCGACGGGACGTTTTTTATTGTGAATACCCAAGTAGATTCCATCTATGCTCAAGCAGACGTTAAGTCAAAAGATGTTCCAGAAGCTGTCGCCGCAGCAGATTCAGTTAATGAAGCTGTTGCAGATTCCGACGGTCAATTTGGAACAGCGCATTGAGGAAGAACTGGAGGCCAATCCAGCTCTGGAAGAGGGTATGGACCAAGCCGATAACCTCCTGGAAAACGGGGACGAACGCACCGAAGACGCAACGGATGACACCTTCGAGTTAGACGAATATCTCCACGATTATATTGACGACGATCCTTCTTCTTACAAATTGCGTAGTGACAACTACAGCAGCGACGAGGAGGACAAGCAAGTCCCCATTGCGGTACAGGCTTCGTTGCAAGATTACTTGGAGCAACAACTGGGATTACTACGCCTCGATAGTGAGCAGGAGGAGTTGATTGCACTACAACTCATTGGTAGCATCGACGAGGATGGCTACATTCGTCGTAACGTCGCTGCCATCTTGGACGATCTGATGTTTTCACAAAATATTTTCACCGAAGAGGCGGAGGTAGAACGTATTCTCAAACGTATCCAGCGCTTTGACCCGCCCGGAATTGCGGCCCGCGATTTACAGGAATGTCTGTTGTTACAAATAGCTATTAAGCTCGAAAAGGAAGAGCAACAGGACATTGAGCAGCTCTATAATCTGCACTTGGCGCAACGTATCCTCAAACGGCATTTTGACGCGTTCACCAAAAAGCACTACGAGAAGTTGCAGCGCCAGTTGGACGTTCCCCAGGAAGATCTGCGCGACGCCATCGGGGAAATTCTCAAACTCAACCCCAAACCCGCCAGTGGCTATTCGGTGGCCAGTCGACGGTCGACGCAGTACGTCACACCGGACTTTTTTATTTACAATCGGGAAGGAGAACTAGAGTTGGAACTCAACTCCCGCAACGCGCCTGACTTGCGCGTCAGCGACCAATACCGAGACATGCTGCGCGCTTACCGCAGTAGTTCTAAGCAGGGAAAAGCCAACCGCGAGCAGAAAGAAGCTGTGGTCTTCATCAAACAAAAAATCGATTCGGCCAAGTGGTTCATTGACGCCATTCGGCAGCGCCAACAGACGATGTACAACACCATGTACACCCTAATGCAGTATCAGTACGACTTTTTTCGCACGGGGGATATGAAGCGTCTCAAACCGATGATTCTCAAAGATATTGCGGACATCACCAATCTGGATATTTCGACCATTTCCCGCGTGGCTAACAGCAAATTCGTGCAAACAGAGTTTGGGACGTTCCGACTCAAAGAATTTTTCTCCGAAAGCCTCAGCACCACCGACGGTGAAGACGTTTCGACTACCGAAGTCAAAAACGTACTCAAAGAAATCGTCGACGAAGAGAACAAGAAAAAGCCCCTCAGTGACCAAAAACTGATGAATCTCCTCCGCGAAAAAGGCTACGATATTGCGCGGCGTACCGTCGCCAAATACCGGGAACAACTCAGTATTCCCGTTGCGCGTCTGCGCAAGGAGCTGTAGGTATCATCTAAGGTCGCTTACTGCTTGATAATCTTTTTCCACACTATTTCATTTTCCAGTTGTAGTCCCACCTGATACAGCCCTTTGGGGTATTTGCTCAGATCAAGTTCTACCGAAGCGGCGGCTGATGCTAAACTCGCGGCATTCCAGTGCTCCAACCGCCGTCCGTGTGCATCCACAAGGAGGATAGCTACGGGGTACAGCGTACGGGGTGCCGTCCACTTTAAGTTAAACCGATCATTGGTTGGGTTAGGAAATACCTCCACTGCCGTCGAAAGATTGGTGAGGGTCGGGAGGTTGGTGACGATGGCAATAGTTGTATCCTCAACGACGTCTATGAACTGATTAGCGGCCACGTCGTACAGCGTTTGGGTACGACCACCACCGGGCCAGATAACTTGTAGGCTGTCAACCGCAGACGCATCCGCGAGGCCAAAATGCAAGCGCGTAGAAACGTGCGAGGCGTGGCTAGAGCCTCCGTCTACTTCCCTTAAAAGTGCTTCGCCGTTAGCGTAAGCAATCACCTTAGAACCAATACCGTCCCGGTTGGCCTCCACGCCTTCTAGCTCAACCTGGAGCCAGTTGTTCTGGTTGCCTTCGTTGTTCTTGTACAGTAGGGTTGCGTAGCCCGTACTGTTCATCGGAACGTTGAGGACGACGCTGAGGATGTCCAAGTCTCCGTCGTTGTCCACATCGCTGTACGCCATACCACGGCTGGCCCAGCGGTTGCTGATACCGTATGACTCGCCCGTATCCATAAAAGGAAGTTCTCCATCATCGTTGAGAAAGAGCTTGTCGTTCATAAAAAGGGGACTAGGTAGAAAGTTGGGCCCCGGCACGTAGCCGTTGGACACCCAAAGGTCCAAGTCGGTATCATTATCAATATCCAGGAAGGCGGTTCCCCAGCCAACGGTGAGCGTAGAATCTTGATCCACCCATTCGTCACCCGTTAAGGAAAGATCGGTGATGTTGGTAAATTGGCCTCCCTCGTTTCGCAGTAGTGCATTTTTACCAAAATTGGTAACGTAGTAATCCAAATCTAGATCTTTATCAATGTCCCCTATGGCGATTCCCATGCCGTACATCGGTACGTCGGCGCCCGTAGCGGCACCCACTTCCGTAAACGTAGCGGAGTTGTTTTGGTACAGTTTATTGGGTTGGATAAATTCCCCAAAATCGTTCGCAATGTATAAATCCAGGTCACCATCTGCATCAAAGTCGGTGGCGGCAGTTGCTAGCGCACAACCCGTATCTGATAGGCCGACTTCGTCCGTGCTTTTCGTAAAGGTTCCGTCACCATTGTTGCGATAAAAATAATTGTCAAAACAAGTGTGGTCAAAACCAACGATCACGTTTTCTTCGTAGAGGAAATTTGCTTCGGCTACGTAATTTACAACGTAGAGGTCCAACCAACCGTCCAAGTCGTAGTCCAAGAAGGTGGCCCCGATGGAGAACGCGGCGTCCTCTGGGTGGAAAACTTGCTCGGTAAATGTTCCATCACCATTATTGTAAAACAGGATATTCGGGGCCAAATCCGCTGTATCGGATCCCCAAGTAATGACGAATAAATCCTTGTAGCCATCGTTATTGACGTCTGCGGCGGTTACGCCGGTATTGTAACTCGCAATAGTATTGTTAAGGAAACCAGCGGAACTACTGGCCAGGCTGAAGGTTCCGTCACCATTGTTTTGGTAATATTGATCCGGCTCGTTACCGGAAGTAAGATAAAGGTCTTCGTCGCCGTCGAGGTCAGCGTCAAAAAAAGCAGCGCCTCCCCCCATGAAGTTTCGGTGTTTGACGTAATGGTCAATGCCAGCGGCAATTTGCCCTTCCGAGAAGAACTGCGCTAGTAGGCAGCAAGGAGCAAACGCAACGAATAAGAGTAATAATAATGAACGCATAACTTCGGATTTAAACGGAGTAAAGAAAAACGGTAGAACCGAACGGAATATGGTCTCTTGGTCCCGTGCTTAAAAGCGCTTGGGGTTATGTGGTGGAGGGGCGGTAGCCAGCACTAGCTTGACTACTATTCGACAAGGTAGGAATTTTATAAATAAATTTAATACCCATCGAAGCGTTTGTCTAGCACCGTGGAAGGCCAGTGGGGGGCACAAATGGCTTGTACTTGCCCCGTTTTTATCAACTCCACTGCTTTCGCAATATCCTTGCCGAAGTACCGATCTTGCGTAGCTACTGCAATGTGCTCTCGGACGAGGGCGTGTACCGCTTCGAGGGCAGCGCTGGAGCGCAAGGGGCGACGAAACTCCATGGCCTGAGCAGCGCACAATAACTCAATGCCCAGAATTTTTTCCAGATTATCAATAATCCGCAGGGTTTTGCGGCTACTGATCGAACCCATACTGACGTGGTCTTCCTGGCCCAGTGAGGTTGGGATGCTGTCGGCGCTGGCGGGAAAGCAAAGACTTTTGTTCTCGCTGACGAGGGCGGCGCTGGTGTATTGAACAATCATAAGGCCAGAGTTGACCCCCGTATCTTCCAAAAGCAGTTTGGGGGTACCCGGCACGGTTCCTTCTAGCGAGAGGTAAGCCCGACGGTCCGAAATATTGCCCAACTCGGCAGCAGCTAGGGCCGCATAATCCAACGGAAGGGCGAGTGGTTGGCCGTGAAAATTGCCCCCGCTCACGATGTCCTCCGGAGACAAAACGATGGGGTTGTCCGTAACGGAATTGATCTCTATCTCTACGGCCTCTTTGAGGTGGAGCCACGCTTGCCGCGACGCGCCGTGCACCTGTGGTACGCAGCGGAGCGAGTAGGGATCTTGCACCCGCCCGCAGTCTAGGTGCGACGAATTGATCGCTGAATCTCGCAATAAAAACGCCATCCGCTGCGCCACGTGTTTACAGCCGGGGTAGGCGCGCAATTGGTGTAGGCCACTTCTGAACGGAGCGGAAGAGCCGAGCAGCCCCTCAATCATCAGTGCCGCGATAATATCCGCCTGGGCCAAGCAGTGCTGTAAACGCGCGACGGCTTGCACGGCGTGGGCCGCAATGTACTGTGTACCGTTGATGAGCGCCAAGCCCGCCTTCGGACCCAGCGTGAGCGGCTGTACATTGAACTCCGCGAGGACGCTTTGACTCTCAGCAATGTTTCCGTTATACGATACTTCTCCCTCTCCAATCAGCGGCAGAAAAAGATGTGACAAGGGGGCCAAGTCACCCGAAGCCCCCACCGAACCCTGGGAAGGAACACAAGGTATAATGTCGTTGGCCAGAAAAAACTGAATGCGTTCCAGTACTTCGGGTGCAATACCGGAAAAACCCCGCGCTAAGGCGTGAACTTTCAAAACCAGCAGGAGGCGGACGGTGAGCGGGTCAAGCAGTTCGCCTACGCCTACGCTGTGACTGAGCAGGAGATTGCGTTGTAGAAGGGCCGTATTTTCTGCTGATATGATGGTGCTACACAACGGACCAAAGCCCGTATTGATACCGTACACCGCTTCTTCACCCGCTGCGGCACGCAGGACAGCTTCGTGAGCAGCCACTACTCGGGCCTGAGCAGTAGCACTAATGCTAGCGGGGGTATCGCCTTTAGCAATGGCAACTGCTAAACGACAGGTGAGGTGGTCTTCGCCGTAATGAAACATGAGCTAGTGGCTATCTGATTCGCAAGAACTATTCATTGTCACGGCAAATAACGGATTTTTTGAACATACACTACCCCTTTACCCAACTCAATTGCCGCAAGTACGGTCCGTGCCACAGGCGGAAATGATAGCTCCCCGGCGGCAAATTCGCTACGTCAAATGGAATGGTCATCGGTCCAGGGGCTACGTCAGTAGCGGTGCTACGCAGCAGTTGCCCGTTAGCGTTGAACAACTCGATTTGCATTCCGATGAACGTCCCCGGACTGTCGATGAGCAAAGTTACTTGGTCCGTAGCGGGGTTGGGGGAGAGCGTCGCCTCCAACGGTAATTCCAGTTGAAAAAGACTATTTTGATAATCGTAACGTACCCGTACGGGTTCAGCCCAAGCTTGTGCCTCTTCGTTGTCCGTTACGCGTACGCGGATTTGGTAATCGCCCCAAGCGGGTAGTGGTACGGACCAGTCAAAGGGCGCTGTTGTACTGGTGCCGAGGTAGACGTCGTTCGCAAAAAAATCTGCGGCAACGATTTCTCCGTCGAAGTCTTCAGCCTCAATCGTCACCGCCACCGTGGTGGGTTCGCCCGCTCCGATGATCGTCGTTTGGTCGGAGGGGGAGGTGATATTGACCGTGGGCAAGGCATTCGCACGTAGCTCCACCTCGTCGAGGTAGACGCTGTTACCCTGGTCGCCGATACTTTCAAATTCTAGGACGAAAACCTGACCTCGCCAGGGCGTCAGGTCCACTTCTTCGCTGCGCCAGTGGCTGCAATTCGTTGGGGTAAAATCGGGAGTGGGGGCGTCTACCGTGGCTAGTACGTCACCGCCTTTATTGTAAATATTGAGGTATTCCCCCGCTTCGTTGATTAGGTTAACCCGTAGTTCTTCAAACTGCTGAGGCGTGCGTTGGGCGTAAGCCGTTTTGAAGTGCAAAGTGGGAGAGATGTAGCCAGTTAGGTCGATTGCCGTACGCAAATAAGCACGATTGAGCTGTTGCGTAGCGTCCCGGTGCGGCACCCGCAAGCAGGCGTCTGCACACCCGCTAGCCGTCCAGGGTTCCCAATTCGTTGGGCTGAGCAAGGAGTGGGCCACGGACCATTCTTCCGCCAAACCCGCCGCGAAGTCAGCAGCAAAAGGCGCGTAGGTCGGTAATACTTCGACGGCATTCGTGCGTAAAAGCGTGTCGCTGCCGACCGTATTTTCCGCGATCAAACGCACCGCGTGCGTACCGGGGGCGAGGTACTGCACCATTACTTCGGCATCCGTAGCAGTAGTGGTTTCGCCACCCGGAAAGGACCAGTTTAAATGAGTTGCGTTACCCTTTGCATCTTCCGTAAAAGTAACTTCGCTACCCGCAGCGATCAGTCTGCCTTTTTGGGCCCAGTCGGCTCGTGGAGGAGCTACCGTTTCCCGGACGGTAAAAGGATAAAAAGCCGTTGGCGCCGGAAGCGGACGCCGCTGAATTTTACCGTCGCCCGCTTCCGCTTCGATGTAGTATTCGATCGTTGTTCCCGCCGGCTGCGTCGGAATAGTCGCCACCCACTGCTCCTGTCCGGGTCCCGCGAAAGTCATCGGTGTGCTGGCATAGTTTTGCTCTCCGGTACGGCGGTAGTGTAGCGTAGCAGCTAGAATACCGCTAATGTGCTGAATATTGGCGCGCACGGTGTAGGGTTCATCCGTGGCGTAAGTATCGCGCAGGCGTTCGTGACGGATGTAGAGCGGTTCTTCTACTCCCACCAGTTTAGTAATACAATGAATCGCGCCTAAAAAACGGATAATATTATTGCAATCAATACCGACGACCCGGTAGCCCGGAAAAAAATCGCGGTACTGTTCGAGGGCTACTTCGTCTTCGGGTATACCGTAGGTGGGTACGAGGATGCTGCCGTTGACAAAAACACTATTGGTGTAGGTACGATAATCGCCGGTGGGAGGGTAGTCACCATTATCGGCGGGCATTTCCAGGCGCATAATGCGGTAGGGATTACCGTAAGGTGTACGAAAATTTTGCCTCAGATAATCCAGATTAGCTTCGATGACGGGGCCATCGGCCACCCCCGCCGGATAATGACCAAAAGCGATGGTTTCCTCATCCAGTACGCGGATGTGCATATCTAGGTGATGGATGGTATCGTAAGGTAAGCGGTGGAGAATGCGGTAATCATCTACGCCAAAGAATACCTCCGCAAAGCGGGCCAGTTCCAAACCACTTTTACCCGAATTTTCGCGTAAAACCAAGTCACTAGAATAGGCTTTGCCCGTACCGTCGCGCAGGAAGTTGCCACCCGTATGTATCCATTCGTAAGGCGATTCGTCGGCGTTGAAAAGGTCCTCGCTCAGGTAATCGGCCATTTCGTAGGGGACTTGATCGTCGGCTAAGCGATTGGGGCGATTGTACAAAAAGTCGGAAAATCCGCGCGCTTGTACGTCGTTTTCGTAGACCGTCCACGGGCCGTAATCCCGGATCCAAACGCTGTTATACTCCATCGGAACCAGTTCAACCTGCTCCATGGATACGCCCTGCGTTTGCAAATAAAAGCCAAGGCCAAAGGCGTCACCCGTCAGTACGTATACGGTACATTCCGTTTGCGCGTGACGAATAATTTCGATTAAAATATCAGCGACGACCGCTTCCCAAGCAATGACGATGCCTTCCACTTCTTCCCACTCGGCCATGGTGCGTACCTCGTCCGGCGGCAGGTTAATTTGGGTGGTTTTGAGTAGCGCTTCGGCTGGCGTAAACGGCCTCAGCTTACTGACCTGCGCAGCACCGATTGTGCAGTAGGCAGTAACCCATATCCCGAAGAATAGCCTCGTGAATTTGTGCATAACTTAGTGGGCGTAATTCCTGAATATTTTCTAATTCAAGAGATAAGTGGCGCTGAAACAGACACTAAATATAAGCAAAAACGGTGATACCACGCTCGTTACCGGCACAAATCGGTCTAGAGCCGCCCGAAAAATCAGCTTTGTAATACCGCTTGCTGTTGACAAGAATGGACCATGATTCGCTCAATGAATTCGACGCCTTTTTTCAATTGTTCCACACTAATGAACTCATTAGCGCGGTGGGCCTGAGCAATGGAACCCGGGCCACAAATGACACTTTGGAAGCCTCCTTCGGCGAACTGTCCGGCTTCGGCGGCGTAGGAGACGGTTTGCAATTCCTGTACCCCCGTCAGTTCCCGAATGAGGGGAACAATCGCTAGGTGTTCGGGCGTATCGAGCGCAGGGACGAGGGGGTGATACATTTCCGTACGGATATCGGCGGCGGGGAAACGTTGGCGTAAACGGGTCACTTGCTTGGCGCAATGCTCAATAAAGGCCGCGTGAATGTCCTCGACCCGGTCCCGAGGGATATTACGCACATCCCAAAGGAAGGACGCTTCGTCCGCAATGACGTTATGGGCGATACCCCCCTTGATTTTGCCACAGTGGAGGGACGTATGATTAGGGTCGAAGCGATCGTCCGTATGGCCGCTATCCACTAGTGCATTCATATAGTCTTCAAGCCAGATGACGAGGCGCGCGGCTTCGTGAATGGCGCTCACCTCGGCCCGTATCCGCGAGCTGTGGCCCGCTGACCCGTGGACGGTTGTTCGGTAGACACAGATTCCTTTTTGTCCTACAACGGGTTGCAACAAACTGGGTTCACCAACGATGGCGTAAGCGGGTTTTTCGGAATAAAAATTGTTGATGGCTTGGATTAATTCCGGCGCGGCCACGCAACCTACTTCCTCATCGTAGGAAAAAGCCAAGTAGATGGGGCGTTGCAAATTCGCCTTCACCAGCTGCGGTACGACGGCCAGTACACAGGCCAAAAATCCTTTCATGTCGCAACTGCCGCGGCCGTAGAGTTTGCCGTCTTTTTCGGTGAGGGTAAAGGGGTCGGTATGCCAATCTTGCCCTTCGGTCGGCACCACGTCCATATGGCCGGAGAGGATGATGCCGCCATCCACCGCTGGGCCGATACGCGCGTGGAGGCTGGCTTTTTGTTCGGCTTCGTTGCGGACCAGTTGGTAGGTAACACCGTGCGCGGTCAGGTACTCTTCGATGTACGCGAGGATGGACAAATTGCTCTGTCCGCCGAGGACGGGGAAGGAGACGAGTTGAGCGAGGAGGTCTTGGGCTGCACTTTTTGCCATGGTTTAGTTTTTGTACAAAGGTAAAAAGAAGGAGCTTCCTCGGGCATGCCTTTTTTACTCGCCGTGAGTTGCAACTTATCCGTCAGAGACTACCAAACGACGCACGAACTTAGTGCTGGTTATTTTCATCGTAGATCATGCCGTTTAGCCTCAAGGTATTGTATTCTTGAGGGGTAACAATAGCTAGTTGTTGCTGTTTTTTGTCCAAAATATACTAAATCGGCCCGTACCCCAACCAAACCGCCGCCACTAAAAACAACCACGCCAAGATGAGCAATGCCCCCGTAAGCGGCAAGATGAAACGCAACCAGCGATCAAACGGTACGCGGCACAGGCTGAGCATGGCGATGAGTCCACCCAGGGCTGGGTTGAATAGGTTCGTGACCCCGTCTCCAATTTGGAAGGCTAGAATAGTCGTTTGGCGGGTAAGCCCTAATACCTCGCCCAGGGGAATCATGATGGGTAACGTGGCCAGTGCTTGGCCGCTGCCGGAAGGAATAAATAGGTTGATGAGGCACTGACTGAGACTCATGCCGATGGCGGACACCGTGGTGGGTAAATCAGTGAGGAGTTGGGCCAGCTGGTGCGAAATGGTATCGTTGATTTGCCCTAGTTGGAGCACTTCTTTGATGGAAGTAGCGTAACCCACCATGAAAGCGCCCGGCGCGACAATACCGACGGCTTTGAGTACTGTTTCGCTCAGCGTCGTAGGCGATAAGCCGCCGATGACACCCACGGCAATAGTAATCATCAAAAAGATGGCCGCAATTTCGGGGAAGTGCCAGTTCCAGTCGCTTTGGAGTACGCCGTAGACCATGGCGCTGATACCGACCACGAAAGCAGCCAGCACCAACCGCTGCCGGCCAGAAACGCGGTATTCCGCCAGCGGCTTGGAGAGCGCAAAACCTTCCGTATCCAAGCCGATGCCCAGTCCTTTGCTAGGGTCGGCAACGATTTTTTTGAAGTAGCGCAAATTGTAAAACGCCAACAAAGTCAGACCCGTGAAGCAGAGCGCCGTCCGCAAGCCCGCCCCAGAGAAGAGGGTCATTTCGGCAATCTTATGTCCAGTTCCCACCGTGTAAGGGTTGATGGGTGACAGCCCAAAACCGACCGTGATGGCCCCGACGGAGAGGCCCGCCGCGAGCACCAAATCGCCCCCCAGTGCCAGGGCAACCACCGCCGCAATGGGGACCATCGCAATGTTATTTTCATAACCAATCACCACGCCGAGAAAGCCGAACAGATAGGTCAAAACGAAAACGATGAGGTACCGTCGCTGCAAACCCAGACGGTGGATGGCACTGCCGACCGTGTTTTCAATGGCCCCGGTCTTGTCCAGCACCCCGAACATGATGCCACTGCACAGCACCACAAAAATGATGTCGCCCGCCGTCTTAAAACCCGCCGCGAAGGCGCGGAACATACCGAAAATACCGACGGGATTTTGCGCTACTTCGTGATAAGAACCGGGTACGACGCGG
>JBCDIR010000008.1:0-14069 GCA_038748735.1 Bacteroidota bacterium
GCCACCATACAACCCAGGCTAGCCCCCAGTGCGCCCAGATAGGCCGCAATGGACCCGCCGCCGGGGGCCGGACTTTCGCTGGCCGTTTCGTTGGCAAAAGCGCGTAAATCCATCTCCACCAAGGGCGTAGCTTCCTGCGCGCGCAACTGGTATTCAATAATTTTTTGACTGGTATCAAACGGACCGAGTTCGTCCAGTCCCAGTGATTTGACCGCGATTTTGATGACCTCCGCTTCGCTCACCCCCAGCGAACGGCGTTGCCGCCGCAAAAAGTAATGCCCCGTATCCAACATCACTTGCAGTGGTACCATACCGACCAGTTCGGACCCCGTTACGCGCAGTCCGCGGCGGTTGGCGCTCTCGCGGCAAGCCTCAAAAGCTTCGTGCAGCGCCGTCGCTTTGGTGTCCGTAATGTTCATGCTGATTTGCGCCAAGCCGTACTCCTCAATGTACCAGCCGATGGCCTTTACGCCCTTACAGCTGCCGGGTTCGCGTACGGGTTCGCCCTGCTCATCCGTCACTACGGGACCAGTAATGGGATGGCCCGTGCGTTTTAGCCGTCCCTTTTCACGAACGTCGAAAGCCACGGAATTGGCCCGCCGTACGGAGGTCGTGTTGAGGTTGACATTGTAAGCGATGAGAAAATCTCGTGCACCGATGACCGTCGCGCCAGACTGTGCGTTGAAGGTCGCCTCACCGTAGTCGGGTGCCCAGTTCGGGTCTTTCAGCTTGTCGGCTAGCCCCTCGTATTCGCCCGCGCGGATGGTCGCTAAGTTTTGGCGTTCGGGGCGGCTCGCTGCACTTTCGTAGAGGTAGACGGGTATGCCCAGTTCGCGGCCTACACGTTCACCCAGTCGACGAGCGCAGTCGGCGGCCGCTTCCATCGTCATATTAGTAATCGGAATCATGGGGCAGACGTCGGTCGCTCCCATACGTGGGTGTTCGCCGCTATGCTGGCGCATATCAATAACTTCCCCCGCTTTTTCGATCCCCCGAAAGGCCGCTTCGATCACCGCTTCGGGTGTACCGACAAAGGTGACTACGGTACGGTTGGTGGCTTGGCCGGGGTCTACGTCTAGCAGTTGTACGCCATCTACACTGGCAATGGCGTCGGTGATTTGCTGGATGACGGCAGGGTCACGGCCTTCGCTAAAGTTGGGGACGCATTCGAGCAAGGGGGTGAGCATGAGTGGTGGTTTTGGTTTGGTCACGAAGGTAAGGACAATTAACTTTTGAATTCAATTTTTAGGAGCCCTGCCTGTGGTCGTTCCTCCCTGGGCACCGGGCTGTCCACTTCCAGGGGGAGGCACGTTGGCCATCCCCCTATCAGTTCCCATCCCTGGTCCTGCTCTCCCGATTTTTGATCGGGATACGCCGGGCTCCGCTTCGCTCCGCCAAAATAAAAAGGGGCAACCAATCGGTCACCCCTTCCATATCATCCGTTGTGCATTATCGCAACGACGTCATGCTATTGCTTCACCAGCTGCTCAATCAACAACTGCCCAGCTTCACTAATACCTCGTACAAAGTATAACCCGTCCGGCAAAGCGCGCAAGTCCAGTTCGTAGCGTTGCTGGGCGGCACCGTAGCGCCCTTGCAGGACCACGCGCCCTTGTGCATCCAGTACCTCTATTTCGGGTAGGTAAGCCACTTCCGCTAAGGTGATCACGACTCGATCTTGGGTCGGATTCGGGAAGATATTGGCGGTAAGCAAGGGCAAATCCTCCCAGCCTACTATACAGTCGATGTCTCCACACTGCCGCAAGTCAAATACATCCGTACTAACGCAAGTATTCGTCCCATCCGTACAGGTTACTTCCAAGCGGAACGGGCCACCCCAACGCGGATCAACCGTCAAACTCGGTTGCGTACCTTGTACGATCAGTGTGCCATTGGTATACCATTGGTAAGTGCAGGTACCTAGCGGGTTCAAGACTACACTGTTCAAGGTCACCGTATCACATTCGCAACGGAAACAAGGTCCCGCAATGAAAGCCTCCATTGGTGGATATAGCGTCACCACTGGGCTGCGGAAACGGCCCGGGCAACACGTATTCTCGACAATGCAATAATAGTTACCGGGTAGCGGACTACCAGTATAATTAAAGAAGGCCGGGGTCAGTGGTGCCGCCGTTGCCGTAGACAATAACTGCCCGTTGCGGTACCATTCGATATTGTAACCACAACCCGGATCGGCAGGATTGGGCGTAACGTCCACCGACAGGGTCACTTGCGTAGGCGCGCACACATCGTCGTAGGTGGCCGTGAAGCTGGTAATCGCTACGGGGTCAATAATGTCCAGTAGGAACTCGACTTCATCCGTCGGGCAAACGCCGTTGGTTCTCTCCACCTTCACCCAGGTATCTTCGTACAGGCGATTGGTACGGTAAGTCGGGTTGCGGTCGCCATTCCACGCCAGTGGCAGATAGGTAGTGGTGGCCGTACGTTCAAACCAGTTCCAACGCGGCGGCGGCCCCGCACATTGCGGAGTGTATTCCAGAATGGCATCCTCACCGTAGCAAAGTGGATTCGTATCGGGCGGCAACAGGACCAAATCGCCTACGGGCGCAGCCTCGTTGTCCAGACGGATGGTGGCCATACAGGTCTGCGTACCGCATACGTTAGTAACTTCTACCCGGTAGATATACAATTGGTTACAATCGTCGGGCGTGAGGGTAAAGTTCAACGCTGGCGGCTGGTAAGTCTGCTGGTCGTTGGCACTCGGAATCAGGTTGCCCTGCGGATCGTACCAGCGGATGCTGTCCAGGCAACGCGTGGGGTCCACGTTGATGCTCAGCGCCGTCGGCGTAATCGGGCTACCCGTCCAGCAGTAACTTTGATCGCTGGAGATGCTACAATCTACGGGCGTACACAGGTCAATGGTGGCCGTATTGGAAATAAGCATCGTACACGGCCCGTCGTCCGGTCCTAAGTCGACTTCGGCGTAGACACAGACTTGGTTGCCGGCGTGAAACTGCGGGCTGAGCGTCAGATCGGCACAGCCATTCGTCACTTGCAGTGGCGGTGGCCAACTTCCTGGCGGGCAAGGGCCGTCGGTTACGTACCAACGCACCTGTTGCACATCGTACAGCGCACTACAACCCAGCAGCGGAATCTGTACCGGACCGCCCGTTTTGCAGACTTCCTGCGACTCCACCGTGACGGATTTACAGCATGGAGTTGCCAAGGTACGCGTAAACGAACATTCGTTGACCGAACCATCGGGACAGGTACAGCTTACGTCAATAATTAACGTAATGCTAGTCGGTACGGGTGGGGCAGCCACGCTCACGAGTCCCGTGACCGTGTAGTTGCCACCGCCGCTCGGCGTAACGCTCACGCCACTGACCGTCACGCCCGCCTGGGTACTACCCACGTTAATGGTACAGGTAGACCCAAAACCGAAGCCGTTGAGGTCATTAACGTCAAACGAGAAGGCGAACTGCTCGTCCACGTCCGTACAGTCAATCTCGCCGGGGCTGACTTCCGCGCAGGGGCAATCGACAATCACTGGATAGGTGCAAATCGTTTCGTTGCCGGCCATATCGGTCGCCGTGCAGGTCACGATCGTCGTACCGCAGGGGAACGGACCGCTGGTGTGGCTACACGTGAAGCTGACCATCGGGCAATTATCGCTCACGACCGGATCGGGTAGCGTTACTTGCGCAAAGCCATCGCAAAAAATGGCCGTACTCGTCAGTTGGGTGGGACAGGTGATCACGGGTGGTTCTTGGTCTACCACCTCGATTTGGTACTGGCAATCCGCCGCTTGGCCCTTTTCATCTTCAATCGCACAACTGATGGTCGTAATACCCTTGTTGAGCGTCACGGGGTTCGTGGAGGCCGAGCCTGTCGTAGCGCCACTCATGGAGCAACTGATGTTGAAATTAGTTGTACAATCGTCGTCCGGCGTAGGGCTAACGAGGTTGATCGTAGCGGTACACAAGCCGGGGTCAGTCGGTACCGTGCGGTCGGGTGGGCAAGCCAGGGTAGGTGGATGGTCTACAACGGTAACGCTTTGCTGTCTTTCACAGGTCACACCCGCTGCGTCCGTTACGCGCATACAGATGACGTAGGTACCCGGCGCACCGAAGGCCCAACTAACGTTTTGCCCGGTCAGGTCCGGCGGGGTAAAGCTGTTGTCACACAAAATATCCCAATCGTAGGTATAGGGGGCCGTCCCACCCGTCGCGGAGCCGAAGAGGTCGACTTCGCAACAGTCGGGTTCAAAGGTGAAATCACATTCGATGGGCGGTTCGCAGTAGATTTCTTCCAGTCCTTCACAAACGACGTTGTCGGCAGCGTCTTTCCACAGGTAGTTGAGGGCAAACCAACCCGTATTCCCCGGTAGGCAGTATTCAATGGCATCCGTAATGGTTCCGGTGGGTAGCGTCGGTCCCGTGGCGCTGCGTAGGCAAAGTTGGTTACCGGGCGGCACAACGGTCACCGTAAAGGCGGGGTCGACCACCAAGTTGCTGAACATAAAGCCAGAAACGGACGAGGACAAACACAGTTCGTACACCGGTCCCGGCGAGTTATTGACGTAATCCACCGCAAAGCAGCATAGCGAGTCGACGGAAGCAACGGAGCGCGTCGTCAGACTGACGCTATCGCAAATGATGTCACCGCCGCTCATGCCGTTGAAGCAGTAGGCTTCTTCTACGAAATAGTCTACCGAACTATTGGTACCTAAAGTCGGCTGAAAATTTTCGGGTTCGGAGTCCGCAGCAAAGTCCTGCCAAAAAGGAGTAGGAGTGGAAACGTTAGGGGTAATGTCCTGCTGGCAGTTGGCACTACTGGCCAGGAAACCCGCGCGGTCGGTACGAATCAACATTTCGTCAAAACGACGCTGATTGGATACAAAAGGCGTGGTAGTCTGTTCATTGGTCCAGCAAGCCCCCACCACGTTAATATCGTCCGCAATGGGCGTTAATAATAAATCACTCGGTGCGGATCCTTCGGATAATGGATATTCCCTGCTCCACAGGGCGTTGCCCAACTCATCGAGTGCCAGCAGGTAAGTCTTGCGGTTATCTGGAGTACCAACTGTGGCCAGTGGGTCCGGCAAATCTTTGGCTCCGGTGAGGATCAACTCGTTGCTACCGTTAAAATCGGCATCCACGATAACTTCTTGCCCACCGGGAAAATCGTAGATAAAAGCCTGCTGGGTTTGCTGAGCACCCGAAGCGGGAGCAAAGTTTACGCGCAGCATAAATACCCGCTGAACGGGTAGCGTCGTAGGACCAACAGGCTGGACGTTACCCACCACGTACAGTACTTCTCCCAATTGGCGAATCCGAATACCTTCTTCTCGCGTATTGGGGTTGCTGTCTACGTCATAGCGGGAGTTGCCTACGACGGTAAAACTAGCGTCCAGAAGAAAAATATAGGTCTCGTTGTCAATTCGTCCCGTTACGGCGTAGACCGCGCCAGGATAGCTAGACAAGGGCGTACTCAACTCGATGATACTGCGCCCCGTAGCGGAAACGCTGCCACTAGCAAGGTCAAAACTGAAGACGTGGTGGGAGATAGGATTATTGCAATCGGCAATTTGACCAATCATCACCTGGCTTTCCGCCGGAGGTCCCGTTACGCGCGTGCCTACCCAGGTTAGCCCCGCACTGGTATTGGTCAGATCGTGGACCGATTCTCGGTTGAAGACACCGTCAGTACTCGTTATGTCCAACTGAGCGAGCAGATCGCCATTATTACTAAACTCAGCGTACACGACGTCCGTCTCACTACCGCCTCTGCTGATGGTAGCCACTCCCGCAAAATCTCCGGTAAAACACGGTATCGTCGCTGGCGCGATGTGCAGGTTATCCACGTCGTACGCCCCGACAGTAGCGTCCGACCAGTAGTTCAGTAGCGCACCACTTTGGAGCGTGCCCGTGGCCGTGTCCCAGTGCTTACTCACGATTTGTTCCTCGTCGGTCACGCTATTGGGAATGTCCGCTACCGTGAACGTACGAACGTTATTGCTACCAAAAAAGCCACCGTAAGCCGCTACGGCCAGTCCTTGCTCATCGTAGTCATTCATCGGGTTCGCATTCACGTCTCCGTACGTACAACCCGCCCAAACCTTGGGCATATAGGGACAGTTAAAAAACGTGACGTTCTGCACGTCCAGGGGTCCTAAAGTCACTTGTACCGTACTGGGCAACGGCAACCAACCCGGCGCACTCCGTTCCCGCACGGTATAATTGCCAGGAGGGACGTTGTTGAATTCAAATTCGCCCAGTGCGTCGCTCTGCGCAGTAGCAATGATGGTGTTGGTAGCGTTATCCAGCAAATCGAATAGGAAGCCCGCGCCAACTTGGTCCGTACCCACGTCAAACACCTGATCGCAGTCCTGATCGAGGATTTTCTGCCCGGTAATGACGGAGGAAGCACAGCAGCCGATTTGTTCGTCGTAGACGGCCAGGTTGGTACTGCTCAGCAGTTGCCCCTGCACGGCGAAACCGCTGGCCACGCCGTTGGTGTTAAACAGCGAAAACTCGAAGTAATAATTCCCCGCAGCTAAGGTCAGGGCCTGTCCGAAGGGTATCCCACTAGAGAAATTGCCCACGTTCGGAGCGGGAGGCAAAGTGACGGAAAAGGGCAACGGGTTGCCGTTACTATCGTAAAGCGCCAAGGCCCCCGTATCATCGGCGCGGATGCTACCGTTGAGTTCTACCTCCGTGTCTTCGCACACGCAAAAGTACCGCCGAAAACGCCACGGCTGCGTAGGGTTCGCGTTATCAGGACCAAAGCTGGCAGAACTCACCATCGACAGTGGCCGACTACCAGCAATATCATTCCAGTTAGTCTGAAATGGGCTAACAACGTGTGCCGTAGGTGGACTAACGGGCAGCGATGGGGGAGCCGTCAGCGGCGGAAAGTTCATGAGTCGCCAGTGCGGGTCGGGCTGACCGACGCTGGTGAGACTTCCCGTGGTTTCGTCCCAGCCCGTACTGAAGTTGAGCGTGGTAGTCAGTTGACAGTTGGCCGGACCACAGTTGGTCGTTTGGCTGTAAGCCGAAAAATGGATCAGCAGCCCGAACAGCAAGGCTAATCCTAAAATATATTTCGTTTGCATAATTGATAATTATTTACCTGGTCTCGGCTGAGCCGAGAGCCAGGATGAGCAGTTTCCTGCCTGCCGAGATCGGCAGATCAGGCAGGTTTGCCTTTAGTCCCTTGTTTAGCTTGTAATTAGCCTGATTTTACTATCAGTCTAATTCCTTCACTAAAGAAGGGACTAAAAAATTGCAGATTCTACAGCAACACGGTTGCTACACTGAAATAGCTACCATGATTTTCTAAGTGAAGCCGTGGAGGAGCACTGCTTATCAAGCGTAAGGACTCGGATTATAAGCACCCTCCCATAAATTGAGATTTAACAAAACACTAAAAATCACAAGGCACCACCGTCCGCTGCGCTACGCCCACACAACCCGTAACAGGGTCCGTGACGGTGACGGAATAGGTGGCACCACTAGCCGGGGGCGTGTCCGTAATCGTACAAGTGATATCCCCCGTAGACCATTGGTAGGTCAAGGCGTTGCCCGTATTCCCCGAGCAAGTATTCTCCGAGCTACAGGCGGACAGCGTGATGGGTTGCCCCGCCTGCGCACACTCATTAGGCGCAAGCGGACAACTGATCCGCGCAATGGTCTCGCAAAGGTCCAGGCAATGCTGCGCACTGGTGACGCTGTGGCAGCCGTTGGTGGCTTCTACCCAGTAGCAACCGCCGTCGCTGGTCAGTAGGTTGGGCCCGGTACCGACCGCCAAGCCATCGTGGTACCAAGTGTAGGTGTAGCCCGCTGCTGGATTACTGATGGTCAACGTAGCGGGGAGATCTTCCACACATACTTGCGTGGGTCCACTGATGAGTGGCACGGCGGGTGTAGGCTGCAAACGTAACTCGACCGTATCACTAAAACAGGGGTCACAAGCCGACGGCATCGACAGTGGATTACACTGGATGCGGTAGTACACCCGGTCCGCCCCGGCTGGCCAGGGATAGTGATGGCCGGGAATGACGTTCAGGTTTTGGATGGTATTGGACAAGCCCATGTCCGTCCAGGCCAGTTGATCAAAGCTGTACTGCCACTGCGGGATGCAGTAGAGAAAGGGTGAAGCAATTTCCAGCTTAGCGTCGTTGCCGGGGCAGATTTCGTAGACGCGCGGATTCGTACTCAGGAGTGTCAAGTTCTGCGGACTCCCCAGCGGTGAACCTTCGATGGTGCCGCAGACGGGCTGGGCATCTACCGTGACGCAGATATCAAAGGTGGCCAGTTTGCCCTGGCAATTGCGCACCTCGGCCTCGAAGCAGTAGCTACCGGGCGTACCGCCGGGCGGGAAGGGGGCCGTCCAAGTCGGATAAGTGAAGGAGAGTTGGTTGGCGTAGGTGGGCAGGGGCGTACGCCCGCTGGCCGGGTCCTTGAAAAACCAGTCGACGGTTACGTTAGCGCCGAGGTTGGCCACGAACAAATCGCTAGGGTTGAGCACCACTTGAAAATCAGCCGTTTCGCCTTCGCAGAACGGTC
The DNA here is from genome assembly GCA_038748735.1 of Bacteroidota bacterium. Lineage (GTDB taxonomy): Bacteria > Bacteroidota > Bacteroidia > Chitinophagales > Saprospiraceae > Lewinella. The sequence goes on from JBCDIR010000008.1 coordinate 8,532, forward strand.
CGGCGGGAGAGATAGTCGGGTTGGCACCCGTAATGGGGCAGCAGATTTGCAAATGGTATTCCTCGCTGACGTAGTCACACTGCTCGCCCGTAGGCCCGGTGACGGTACTGACGGCGCGGTACTTGCGATCCACAAAACCAGTCGTGCTGCCCGCACAGGGGACGGTGATTTGGCCCGGTTGCACGGGAAAGCAAAAGTCGATAAAGTCGGGGCTGGGTACCGCTCCCCAACTTGCACCGCTGTCGTCTGACTGTTCCCACTGCACGGTCACGTTGCTATACGGACCAGGCGTCTGTCCATTATCATCCAGGCAGACGTGGATGGGTTCGCCGTCGCAGATGCCCGGCAGGAGATTGTTACGATAAGGATAATCCCGGATTTCCAAACCCAAATCGTGCAGCGCTGGGAAGACCACGGGCGCGTTGTTGGCTACAAAATTACTCGTCGCGCCCGTCAAGGCAAAGGGCGAAGTAGCGGGCGTAGCGAAAGTGCCGACGTTAGTCCCCGCTGCCGAGTAGTCCGTCACCTGCGTGATGGCCGTATTGTTACCGCCGGGTACGATACTAGGATCATCGAAGGTCCAGTAAGCGAAGAGGTTGGCTTCGTTGCCGCTGGCGGGGCAGAAGCGGGCGGCGCAGAGGTCGGCGGGGTTGAGGGCCGCGTCGTAGAGTTGAAGTTCGTCCACGGTACCGAGCCAGTCTTGGTTGGGCGTACCACCACCGGGCCAGTGCCCCAGGCGAAATAGGTCGAACAGTAGCGGCGAACTAGCATTGATGGTACGCGTGTAGATGAGCGTATTGTCCAAGAATACTTGTAGGCTATTGCCCAACTTGACCAAGCAGAGGTGATACCAAGTGTCATTCGTCAAGCCGGCCATGATGGTAGGCGACAAATTATCTCCCGGAAAAGCGTAGAAGATTCTCAGGTCGGGCCCACAGTCTCCGATTTCAAAGCGGGTACTCGGACCGCCCAAACTCAGTAGGCGGCGGAAGTTCCCACTACAAGATGGATTCGTACTCGTAGTTTCGGTTTGAAACCAAAGCGAAAGGGAAAAATCTGGATCGGGAGTAGCGAGGCTGGTCCCGGTCAGCGAAAGGTTCACCCAATCGCCGTTACCGTCGAAACGGAGGGCGTTTTGGGCGTTGAGCCACGGCAAAGCGAAGCCCAGGCAGCCCAGGAGGACTGCGTAGCGTAATAGGTACATAAGACGGAGGTTGAGTTTTAGAGGCTGTTTTGAAATTCAGGTGTAATATGCTCTACCTGTTGGGTAGATCACCAGTAAGTCAATCGCTCCGCTGTAACTGTTACCTGTTGTAGTAAAAAAATTTAAAATTTAACAAAATTTAATAGTAAATAATTGAACAACAGCAATTTACAAACCAACACTTATTTTAGCTGCCGTAATAATTCTTGCGCAGTAGCGTACCGACTGGAGCCACTAGGGATGTTACGGAGGGAAGTGATAGCCGCAGTGATTTGCTCTTGTTTGAGGTAGGTAAGGGCTTGGTACCAGTGTGCTTCGTTGGTGTAAATCGGGTGCGCTTGTGCCAGCGTGCGAAAAGCAGTTACTGCCTCCTCGTATTGGCCCGTTTCTAAAAGCGCGATGCCACGTGCCAATCGCACATCTGCCGCATCGGGGTACTCGCCGAGGTAACAGTCGATAAGCGGCAAGGCGGCAGCGTATTTTTTCTGTTGAAACAGAGATTGAAGGGTTCCACGGTCCGTGTCCGTACCCATTTGTTGCAAATTAACGGCGTGCATTGCGTAATCAGCGTATAGTTCTTGTGGATTGCGTTTGGTTTGGTAATTGAACCAGATAAGGAGTGCAATACTTGCCGCAACAGCCAGCGCAGCTACCCAGCGCAGCCCCATTTTTTTGACGGGTGTTTCTTGTTGGTACTGCGCCTGAGCTTGCTGTACGGCCGTGCGAAAGTGGTCTAAACCGGGGTCACGCTGCGCGGAGCGTACCGCTCGGAACTGTTCCAATTGCTTCTGTAGGGCAGGGTCGCGTTGTAGGGCGTCTTCCAGCTTTTGCTGTTCGTCTGGCGCTAGGCTACCGTTCAGCAAAGCTTCCCATTGTGCGTAGGTGATTTCCGGTGACATAGGCATTATTTGAGTTCTTGGAACAGTGGATCCTGCTGAATGTTCTGCATTAGCTTTTCGACACACTCCCCGCCGCGCCGCCGTACGAAGCTGTAATTGAGCGCCAGTGCTTCGGCTACTTCGCGGTAGTTTTTATCGGCAAAGGTCAGTTCCAGAATTTGCCGACACCGTTCAGGTAGTTGTGCAAAATGCTTGCGAAAGAGCAACTTGCGTTCCTGCTCTTCTAACTGCGTAACCACCTCAGCGGCTAAACTGGGTTCGGGTTGGTTGTCTAAGTCCAAGACGGTACGCTGTGCTTTGCTCAGTCGATTGAGCCAGCGGCGTTGGCAAATCAGCTTGAGGTAAGCCCCAAACGACTGGCGAATCTGCAATCCATCCCGTGCTTGCAAGTAGATGATTTCCAAGCTAGTAGCAAAGAGATCTTCCGCATCGGCCCGTTGACCCTTGTTCTGGCGCACGTACGTAGCGACGAAAGGAAAGTAGCGTGCGTAGATGCGCTGCAACACCTGCGGATCGCCATTCACCATCCCTTCGAGGTACTGCTGATCGGGATGCTGTTGGCCTGCTAACACCTGGTGGTAATTGTGGAATTTGACGTAAAATGTTAAGGATTCGTCGGAAAAGTAGCTAAAAATTTACAGAATAGGTCTAATTTACAAATCCACACCCTAAAATAGCATAACAAACATCTATTGAATTAAGAAGCTGTAGAATCTATTTCACCAATCAACCGAAAACAGGACTGGAAAGAGGTAACAAACGTGTTTGCCAAATTGACTTGATTCCCAGCGGCTATTTAAATTTAGCACTACTGTTAACTATTCGCTACATTTTGACCAAAACCCATTAATAATGAAAAAAATATTCTTGTTTCTGCTAGGTATCACTGCCTTACTATTCTACGGTTGTGATTGGTTTACTAGTCCATCGCCGTCGAATACATTATCTCCCAGTTACGGTGCCGTCCTGCCGGCCGCTGCTTTGGAGGAAGTTGTATTTACTTGGCCCGCCGAGCGGCTGCCGGAAGGAGACCAACCTACTTTCGAGCTATACGCCTTAGATACCGTTTTGGACGTTGGTGCTTTCACCAATCGTTACCAACTCAAAAAAGTGTACAGTAAAGCACTGGGAAAAGATCGCACCTTGGCCCTCAAGCCCACCAGTGAAGTGACGCTATCGGCAGGAAAAAGCTACTTGTGGCAACTGACCAATGCGAACACCTCCGACAAAACCCCTTGCTTGCGCACGGGTCAGTACGCTACCTTTTCAGTGGTGAATCCCGACCCGCAGATTACGGTCCCAACGTCTCCTTTCGGTAGTCGATCTTCGGGTCCACCACCCGTCATTGATCCCGGAGAAACGCCCTACCTAGATGATCAATTGGATACCAATAACATCCAAGCTATTCATACCGTGAATGGCAAATTGGTATTCAATAGGTTCAAAATATTGGCGAACCGGGGGAATAACCGTAACTGCGTAACGCCCGATGCTAACGACTCCGTCCACGTCTCTGCCGAACTAAAAATTGAAGTTCCCTGCGACAGTCTAGGTTCGCTGGCTCCACTAGATACCCTCATCGCCTACGTTTTCGATAGTCTGGCAAATCGCCGGATCAACACGAAATTCGTTCATCATCGCGGCCTTAGTACCGACCGTTCTGTTACTGCCCACCTCGTTGAAATTCGTCCCACCGACTATCACGAAGTAGTGGATAAGAATTGTAAAAAGCAGTGCCTCGCTAGTATTCGGTATGATGTATCTTTTGCCGGTATTCGTCCACCCAGTACTACGGCCGCACACGCCAAGCAGTATTATTTTGGCGCGTACCTAGGCTTTCGTTCACAACACCCCTCTTCTGCTAGTCCGGGTACCAGCCACGCATCCGCGCACGGCTTGACTCACCCTTTTGACTTGCAAACTATAAACTTCACGCAGTTCAAAGCGCTGAGTGGTGGCATTTTAGGAACTTTTCGTCCACAAAACCATTTGCAGGAGCACATGCTGCTGTTAGGTATCCCCGTTTGTACCCAATAACTTGTTTGTTGATCGTTCATTTAGTTTTATGTGCCGTACCCTTTCCTTGATAGCTATTCGTTGGTGCTTTGCGGCCCTGTTCCTAGTCGTTATTACCAACCGTAGTGTAGCGCAACGGCAAGATTCGCTTCTAGGGCTTCGGTACGCACGTATTGCGGATACGAGCTATCTCAACGTGGATACTTGTATCCGCTACACCTATCTAGCACTTCCATTACTGAAAAAAACGGGGCAGTGGGAACAATACGTAACCACCTACGCGGGGCTGAGTTATTGCTATAATACGAAGGGCTATTTAGACAGTTTAGTCATCGTCAATCGAGCAGCGAGTGCCGCTGCGGAAGCCTATTTACCCGCTAAGCACCACCTACTCATCGCTACAAAAAACAATTTGGGCGTTGTGTACCGGGATGTTTACCAGGACTTCGACCAAGCTCTTCATTATTTTGAGACTGCGCTGGCACATTTTGATAGCAGCAAAGCTCGGATAACGTTCAAAGCCAACGTACTGAAAAACATCGGAAACATCCACATCCGTAGAGGAGATTTCAATCTGGCGGAGCTTTACCTAAAAGAAACCTTGAATACGTATCGCTCGGCGGCCAAAATAGCGTTTTACGAGCAGCTAGACATCAGTTTTCGTGTCGCCGAAAGCTACCAAGCACTGGCTAAAGTGGCGCAGTACCAAGCGGATTATTCGTTGGAGAAAGCGTATTTGCTACAAATGTTGCAATTACTGACGACCAGCGAGCGCCCGTTCGCTACGTCTTACTACCTGGCTTGTTATACCGAACTGGCCGAAGTCTCCCTCCAATTGAACGACCCAACTGCGGCTACTCGTTACGTCCAATTGGCCTTTGCATTACCCAACCTTAGACCGGACCAGGAGGCGGAAGTCTACTACGCCAACGCTCGCCTGCACGCCGCGCAAAACGCGTGGAAGCCAGCCTTGGCCGCTACCGAGCTGGCACTAGCAAGGATGTCCTCCGAGAAAGTAGTGGACATGGCCAAACGCCAAGAACTACGAGCGACTTGTTTACTACAACTGCACCAAACATCCGCAGCCCTCCAAGCTACCAATATTGGCTTGAAATACTTGGCCCCCACCCAAAGTTGGTCCACAGCGTCGTATGATTTAGTACTAAAAGACTTCCGCTCCCCCACCACCTGTCTCCAACTGCTGCTCACTCGTGCTAGTATCCAGCAACAGCTAGCCGTTGCCCAGGGTCGGTCCACCTATCTTGATACCGCCTTGCTCACCTACCACTACGTTGCCGAACTCAGTGATGCACTCCGCCGTGATTATCAGTCGCAGGAAGCCAAGCTATTTTTGGGTGCCAACTCCCACGACTATTACGAAAAAGCCATTGCTCTAGCGGAACAACGCTACCAACAAAC
>JBCDIR010000009.1:0-13686 GCA_038748735.1 Bacteroidota bacterium
CTTCCGAGGATATACTGGAGCGTTATGCCTTAATTGATACTTTTAGTCAAGGAAAATTAGAAGAAAGACCTAGCAATCTTTCTGCAAGAAATATGGGCAAAAACGATCTTTGGATAGCTGCCACAGCATCCGTTTTAGAAACTACACTACTAACTACTGATAAGGATTTTGAACACTTACATCCGCATTTTCTACAGTTACAGATCATTAATTTAGCTGACTTCAAGAACTAATTTCTTGAATTGGTTTTTTGACCAAAACAACAACGGGGAAGTTGCAGCGCATAAACTACAACTCCCCCGTATTACTTTTTACGCGTGTGCTTACTCCTCTAGCTTCCAAAGAAGAAGCCCGCAGTCAGGGCCAGGCCACGGTGTTGCAGCTTATTGAAGTCGCCGTCATTACTGTTGTCGGCATCATCATCCAGTAGATTGTTGGTACCGTGGTTGTAACGCAGATCAACCATGAGGTTGCCGAAGGTCAGACCAGCACCAATGGCGAAGCCGAAGTCAAGGCGGCGTTGGTTATCTTGATCGTCAAAATTGATGTCATTTTCGACCGTAGCACCACCAAGCGTACGCTCTGATCTACCGTTTAAAGCGTAACCCGCGTACGGGCCACCGTTGAGGTAAAAGCCGAGGCCATCGCCGTACGTACGCCCTAAACTTATGCGCAGTAGCACGGGAATGTCGATGTAGTTGTAGGTATAGTCGCGCTTAGCTTCTACTCCAGCTAAGCTAAAAGAGCTATCGCCGCCCTTCTGGGTGAAGAGAATTTCCGGTTGTAGTGCCAGCACATCGCCACCGATGGGAAGTACAAAGCTGGCGCCAATAGTAAACTTAACCGCGCCATTTTCGGCCAGATCCGTGAGGTCGGTATCTTCTGAATCAAAATTCATGCTGGCGAAGTTCACACCGCCTTTAATAGCTACCTGTGCCGTAGCCGTCTGCGCCTGGGTCATGAATACTAGTACCAGTGCTGCAATTAAGTATTTAATCGTTTTCATATCTAATGAGGTTATTAAATGGATGGTTTTTTATCATCTGTGTAACTTATCTACGCACCGGGATGTTTTGTTGGTTCTCACAATCGGCTTTTTCTTAACAGTCTATAACAAAAAACGGGTGACTCCCTTCCTAGTTACAGAAGAAAGCCACCCTGAGGTCTTGGTCACCACCTGGTCACTAGCGTGAGCCAGGATAGCAATTTTTTACTCCGGTTCCTTATTTAGCTTACCCCAGCCTGATGAATCTATCCGGCTAGTGGCTTTACTAAAGAAGGAACTAAAAAATTGTTGGTTCCGGAAACAGTTTAGCGCTTACCGCCTTTAAGTTCGTCTTGGAGGGTACTCAACTCCTCCCACTTACCGGCGGCAGCCAATTTGGCTTGTTCGGGCCAAGTTGTTGGGTTGTGCATCTTGTAGCGGGGACCAGCAGCCGTCAGTACGGCCTTTAGCTTTGTCTGCGACGCCTTTGCCAAGTCGGCAAAAGTAGCAATACCATCGTCTTTCAATAAACCAGCAATTTTAGGACCGATACCTTCGATCTTGCGCAAATCATCTGGCTTAGCGGCGGCAGTCTTCTTGGCGGGTGCTGCCTTTTTGGCCGTGGTTGCTTTCTTGACTGCTACTTCGTCCAGGACGATGATGCAGTTGTGGCTGAAGAATGGTGTGCCGTTGTAATCGTCGGCGGCCTCGTCGTTGAACCAGTTGTCACCGTTGATGAGGTAGCGGAATTCGTACTGTGCGCCAGCGGGTAATTCTAGCGTAGCTTCGTAGCCTTTCTTCTTGCTTTTCATCACTAGGCCCTTGTCCCAGCTCCAGTCGTTGAAGTTGCCCAATACGCGAACATCGGCCTTCTTACCTACCTGGTCCGTCGTTAGTGAAAATGTCACTTTGCAGACCGGCTTGGTTTTGGAATATGATTTCTTGATCATCTTTAGAAAGTGTTTATTTTACACGAAGTGCAAATCTATAACAAATATACGACACACACCACTGATAATCAATGGTTAACGCTAAGTTTACAAATAACACTCCCGCAAAAGCACGGAAGAAGTAGCCAGGAGCGGAATTTTTATTGGTAATTACCCTTCCTTCACAACGGAAGTCGGAAGAATGTTCGCTTTCCCAATTTTTCGATTTTTTTGCAAAAAAGCTAGAAAAAGGGGCCGTTTTTGTAAAAGCGGCGCACACTGCGGTAAAATCCGCTATTTTTGTAAAAAGAAATGAATGGTCATTGCCAACCCTATATACGATGTCGTTTTTAAACGACTCATGGAGAACGAGCGAGTTGCCAAATTCTTCATTGGCACAATCATAACTCAAATTCTCCATCACACTGGCACCGACCCCGAAACCCGCGAAGAAATAGAAAAAGAGCAAGAAGCCTGGCGAACGGTAAACGCTATGCTCGCGCCAACTAAGAAAGCATTTCAACAAGCCATAGAAGAAATTAAGGAGAAAGACGAAGCGCTCGCACAGAAAGACGAAGCACTCGCACAAAAGGAAGAAAAGCTGGCCGCTCAACAACGCCTTATCGAAGAATTACAACGCAAGCTGAAAGACCGTTAGCTTAAAACAAACCCTCAGTATCCAGCAACTCCTGTACCCGTTGGTAATAGTCCCCAAGATCGTTGCCGTTGACTAGTGCGTGGTGCGCCTGTACGCCCAGCGGCATCCAGCACTGTTCCCCCTGCCAGAAGTATTTTCCCCAACTGATCCGCGGCACCGAATCGACGGGGTTATAGTGCATAGCGTGGGTGAGACTCGTGAAGGACACCCAGGGAATGGCCGAGAGGAAGAGGTAATCATCGCGCCCGGGTTCGTCTTCCAAACTGGGGTTGGTTTGCATAGCTCGTAATACTTCCGCCGCACGCGTCAGAAATACCTGCGGATCGGCATCGTAGGTTACGGTACAAAAACTAAAAACGGAGGAGGCCTCCGTAGGAACGGTAAAAGAAGGCTGCACGCTGGGGTGCTCAACGACGGATTGGTCCCGAATACGCCAGCGGAAGACGGGTAACTCGTTGGCAGCTCGTGCTAATACGTATACTACTGCCGTATTGAAAGGCAAGCGCTTTTCTTTCACTACGGCTAGCAAACTGGCAATATTGACATTGGCTACCAGACTGAAGTGAGGCTGGTCCATGCCGTTGAAGAACTCGAAGTGCTTGCGGCGGTGCGGATCGTCGAAGGTGATGAATTTCATATTAGACTTTTTTAGCCAGAGCCTCAAATGGCTGCGACCGACAAATTTTATTCTGCACTTCGTTAGAAAGCCTCGCCGTAGCTTAGGCTATGCCTATGTTTTCAGCCTCGTTCAAAACAAAATTTGTTTCGCTCTCGCTCATTCATGCCTAGCCAAACAAGTCTATTAGAACAAATCAAACAAATGGCCCATATCCTGCTGCTTCGTTCGGAGGTAACCGGCATTGTCCGCGTGCGGCGGAATGACGATGGGCAAGCGCGACAAAATACGGATGGGAGAATCGTCCAGGGCGTTGATCTTTTCGGGATTGTTGGTCAACAAATGTACTTCTGCCACGTCGAGGTCTTGTAGCATCGCCACGGCGATGTCGTACTGACGGGCATCCACTTCCAAACCGAGGTGTTCGTTGGCTTGAATGGTATCCAAGCCTTCGTCCTGTAACTCGTAGGCCTTTAATTTATTGATAATGCCGATCCCGCGCCCTTCCTGGCGGAGGTAAAGCAGGATACCTTTTTGTTTGGCTATTTCCGTCATGGCGGCGTCCAATTGTTCTCCACAGTCACAGCGGCGGGAGCCAAACAAATCTCCCGTAATGCACTCTGAGTGCATCCGAATCACGGTTGGCTCACCGGGTTGAAAATCTTCGTGTACTAACGCCAGATGGGGCATCCACTCCCCCACCTCACTGGCGTAGGCCATCATGTGAAAATTTCCCCAGGGCATGGGGATCAGCGCCTCGGCTTGGCGTCGCAGCGTCTGGGCTTGCGTACTTGGTTGCGTCGTTTTGGCACTGGGTGGCAAAAGCGTAGCCATTTTATGTGAATTGATTCGTGAAGACCAACAAAACAGTCTTAGATTTAGTTGACTACCCCGCTCAACATAGGTTGATAACAACCAGTGCCCGATAACGACTGAGCATTACCGGGCACCTGGATTGTTTTTCTCTAATGATTAGACTTGTTCAGCCGGGCATGAATGAGCGAGAGCGCAGCCATTTAAGGCTCCGGTTGAACAAGTCTATTACTAATAGCCACCGCTACCACCGAGCGTGGGCGGGTCCATTTCGTAGTCCGTCCCCGTAGCCATCCGGAATTCTACGCGGCGGTTCATGTAACTAGCGGCGGAAGGAACGAGGGCTTCGTCCTGCCCTTTCCATTGCAACACCATCCGGCCACGGCCAATGCGGTGTTGGTTTTCTAGGTGGTCGGCTACCGCCAATGCGCGCTGGTAGCTGAGTCCTTCGTTGTAAGATTCTGGTCCGGTTTGGTCCGTATAACCCGTGATGACTAGACGCATTTCAGGGTTAGCCTTCAGCATGCGGGCAACACTGGATAGGGTGCCATAGTCCGAAAACTTAACGCGGTAACTGTCGACTCCGAAGTGAATCATGGGTAGAAACCATTCGGCTACGGCTCCTTTAGGTTCACTCAGACCGTAGTTCTTCAGGGCTTCGTCGATCATTTCTTGGACGCGGTCTTCCGTAACGCCGCCTCCGCCACCAACTGGCGTAATCGGGTTGATGACCACCCCGTCTTCATCTATTTGCTCGCCCGCACGGGGTGGATAGAAGGGTTCTAAATCTTTATAATCAGGAATACCGTCCGTATCACTGTCCAGCGTACGGCCCTTAGTATCCACCGGAGCGTCGGCGGGGGTGTTGGGTTCCTGGTCAACGGCGTCGATGACACCATCACCGTCGGTATCCGCCAGGGCAGTATTCTGGTTTTTCTTGAGTGCTTCCACGTCTTTCATCATGCCATCGCTGAGGTTGGCCCAGTACAGTGGTTCGCTTTTGTTGGCCGCATTGCCGATGTTGAAGTTGAGGCGCAAGCTGGTGTAGTGTACCCCATCGCGGTAAGAGGAACGAATGCCATTCTCGCGGTTCACCCCGTCAATGAGGTCCGCCCGCTGGCCGAAGGCGAAGTTCACCACGTGCTCCAGGGCAATATTCACCCGTTTGTTGACACGAAAGCCAATGCCAGCGCCACCAACGGCAACGGGAGCAAACTCTCGCTCTACGGTTCCAATACGTGGGCCAGTAGCACCGGGCGTTTTAAAATCGGTCATGTAAAAACTTCCCCCGGCACCTGCCATCACGTAAGGGTCAAAGCGCTTTTGGCCGTTCGTTAGCCGAGCATTATTCAAACTGGCACCGACCATAACCGTTCCGGTGAGCCAATTCATCTCGTACTCCCAGAAGTCGTTACCACCGCGGCCCTTACCGTTGGCCGTACCCATCACACCGTCGGCCCTTACCCAGAAGACGTAGTCGAGGGCTTTGCGCAAGTGCAAACCGTAGCCAAAGCCCGGTTCGGATTCAACTTCACCGTTAACGAATAGATAACCACCGTGTACGCCCAGCTCCCACATGTCTTTGGGCTTGATACTTTGAGCAGATAAGGTAGTCGAGATAAGGAGGATCGCGCAAGCGGCGAAAAGCGAAAGGCGATTACGCCATTTAACTGTAGTTAAAGTCATCATGTTCTAGAGGGTTCTTGTTTTTGGGAAAAGAACAGGCTACTCCCTACAGATACGGGAAAAGCCAGTGATTGTTTCAGTTCGTTCGTGAGTCCGTTTGTAGTAAATAATTGTTATTGTGCGACTTATGTTCGTCATCCAATAGATAATCAGTGGTAAAGATATTACTAAATTTCTGTTTTGATCACCAAAAAAGATTTAAAAAAATCAGAAATGACCGAAAACGAATTAAAACCTACCGCTTTCTACACTATACATACCTTTTACAATTAATATGAGCACGGCAAAGCAGAATCTGACGACAAACTGGGCGGTATTGATCGTTTGTAGTAAATTACCTGCTAAACCTAGCAATGCTGCATGTTTGACCACTGGCTGACTCCTTATTCCACCGACACCACTTTCGAACCTACTACGCTGGGGCATTACCTCACGCAAGGCCGTAAAAAGGGTACTGCACTAGCCGAAGGACAGTGCGTACTCATTGGTTTGGACAAAACCGCTGCCAAAGCCGTTAGGGAACAATTATATCCTCTTATTTGGTCCTTTGGAGAGCAGCCCTTCGCCGATTTGGGTAACTTGCGTAAAACGAGTACCAACTTCGTCCTACCGCTCCTACGCGAGTTGCACGATAGCCGCTTGTTTCCCATCTTTTTGGGTAGTAAACCCGCGCTGGTCCGTACGCAGTACCAAGCCTTCCTCCAAATCCGTAGCCAGGTGAATCTAGCCATCATCGACGAGCGCGCGCCTTTCCACTTGACTAACAAGCGCGCGGCGGATGGCTACCTCAACGCTATCGTTCACGAACGCTTGGAAAGCCTCTTTCAGTTGAGCCTCATCGGTGCGCAGGCCCACTTTACGCCTACGGACTATTTTGACTGGTTGGCGTCCAACAACTTTACGAGCCTCCGCCTCGGGGCCGCCCGCGAGCAACTCGCGCAAGTAGAACCCATTCTCCGCGATGCGGACGTACTGGTGATGCACCTGGCTGCGCTCAAACGCGCCGAAGCCCCCGCACAATTACACGCCAGCCCCAGTGGTTTCTTGCTGGAAGAAGCCTGCCAATTGTGTCGCTACGCGGGCATGAGCGATAAGCTCCGCTCCTTCGGTCTCTACGGTTTAGATACTAGCAATAAAAGGGAATTACGCCACACGGCCCAGTCCGTCGCCCAGTTGGTATGGTACTTCCTCGACGGCTACTTTCAACGCGTCGGCGACTACCCCGTCACTAACAAAGGCCTCACCGAATACATCGTGGATGGCAAGGGCAAGGGCGAGAAATTGACCTTTTGGAAAAGCCCCCGCAGCGGCCGCTGGTGGCTACAAGTACCCGTGGATACGCCGCACCAATACCAACGCCATCGCCTCATTCCGTGTAGCTACGAAGACTATTTACAGACGACGCAGGAGGAGTTACCGGATCGCTTGTGGGCGGCGTTTCGGCGGTTTTAGCAAGGATACTATTCTACGCAGCTCAAAATCCTACCCTATTGACGATAGGCGGCAAGCACGAGTCCCATAAACCCACCGCGCTGGATAGCCTTTTTCATGACTTTATTTGCGATAAAACAACACCAAATAGACGTTATGAATATAATTTGTGTAGGGAGGAAACGCCGCTATTTTTGGTGCTATTAAGGCAAAAAACGTAGGCATAGCCTTAGCTAAGTCGAGGCTTTTTAACGCCAATAGCGCCGAAAAGAGCAAGTTTAGACCTATAACAAGTTGTGTTCATAATGTCTAATAGACTGCCGGAACTTTCTCCCCCTTCAGCACGTTGTTAGCCGCAACCGATAAAACCAACCGCCATGCAGTCATTTCCTACGCTTCGTACCGAGCGCCTCCTCCTAAACCAACCCCAGCATACCGACATTCCCAGCATTGTGGAGTATGCTAACCACGAGGCTATTTCAGCGATGACGCTCAACATACCGTATCCTTACCAAGCAGAGGATGCTGTATTTTGGCTCAATATGTCCATTGAAGGGTTTCGACAACAAAATCGCTACGTTTTTGCCATTCGTGACCGCGAAACGGAGGCGTTTATGGGGGGTATCGGTATGAGTATTAATACTCAGCACAATCGCGGCACCCTTGGCTACTGGATGGGAGTACCCTTTTGGAGTAGAGGATTTATGACCGAAGCGGCGGCGGCCGTTCTCCAATTTGGTTTTGAAACGTTACAGCTCAACCGCATCGAGGCGACGCACCTCGTCGGCAACCCAGCATCCGGTCAGGTGATGCTCAAAAATGGCATGATCTACGAAGGAGAACTCCGCGATCTCTACCGCAAAGGAGAGGTCTACCGGACCGTCAAGCAGTACCGCTTGACGCGGGCGGAGTACGACGGGCAGATCAATTAATTCCCTCCGACCAAACGTGCGCCCGTCCCGGGACGATCTGCGTAATGCAACTGGGCTTGGTCATCAATCACAACGCCTTCGGCGGGGTCTTTCGCTAAGAGTAAGGCCCCGTCCATGTCCACGTAGTCGAGCAGGGGCGCAATGTGGGCAATGGCTGAGATACCCACTGAGCTTTCCGTCATGCAGCCCATCATGACTTGTAATCCCAACTTCCGCGCCTCGGCAATCATCCGCCGCGCGGGCGTGAGTCCTCCGCACTTGACCAGCTTAATGTTGATTCCGTCAAAATGTCCCGCACAACGAGCCACGTCCGCTTCAACGTGACAGCTTTCGTCGGCAATGATAGGCAACACACTTCCCGCCAGCGCCTTTTGGTGATCGGCCCAAGCGTTTGCCTTTTGGGGTTGCTCTAAAAACTCGACGCCCAGGTCTTTGAGGATGGGAGCGTACTCAATGGTTTGTTGCGCGGTCCAAGCGGTGTTGGCATCCACACGGAAGATAGCGTCAGTATGTTGGCGCAACGCTCGAACGATGGCCAAGTCATTCGCCGTACCCAACTTGATCTTATACAAGGGCCAGGGTTTTTCCTGCATCTTTTGTACCATCTCCTCAACGGGCGCAATTCCGATAGTGTAACTAGTAGTGGGTGCCGTTTGGGGGTCCAATCCCCATATTTGGTAAAGCGGCTTTCCGTGGCGCTTAGCCCACAGGTCATTAGCGGCCATATCCAAAGCACAACGCACGAAAGAATCGTCCGGTAGACGTTGTTCTAGTTCGGCATAAAATGCCTCGGGGGTAGCTAAAGTGTAAGTTGTCAACCAAGGGCGCACGCGTTCCAGCGCCGCTAACATTCCGTCCATACTGACGCCGTAGTAGGTCGTCACGGTTGCTTCCCCCAGGCCCGATACCCCTTCCACATCTCGCAGTTCGACGATGAGCGTCGGTTGCCCCGTACGTGCTTCGTGACTGATCCGAAAAACGTGACGTAATGGCAATTCAAAGGTGTGGGTAAGCAACTGCATGTGGAAAGGTTTTTGCCTATCGCAGACATTATCAAACAAGTTCAATCGCACCAAAGTTAAGAGACGCAACGGGAACCCACAATTTTCACGAACCTAAACAGTACTCCACAAACTGCCGCACCATCCGCTGGGTCGCCTTGCGGCTTTCAACCATGCCCATATGCGCTACTTTGGGCAGTACGTGTACCTTGGCTACTGCCGGTAAAGCGAGTTGTGATTGGCTGTTTTCCGTGGGGATGGCCTCATCCAACGCACCGACGATAAAGAGCACGGGAAAAGCGGCTTTCGCCAAAACCGAAGACCGATCGGGGCGACTGACCATCGCTTGTAGACCACCGATTACCCCTGCGGCCTCGTGCTGGGCGGCGCGATAGATTTGTTTGTCAATATCGAAGGAATTAGTCTTATCGAAATCGGGTGGGAACAGTTTAGGAATCAGTTGCTTGACGTACAACTCGTGACCGCAACTCCGGATAAAATCCATCTGTTTCTGACGAGCAGCGCGCTTTTCCTCCGTATCGGCGTACGGCTGCGAGTGGAAGAGACCGATACCACGTAGGCGTTTCGGAATCATCTCCGCTAACGCACAGGCCACGTAGCCCCCCATGGAATGTCCGATGATGATAACTTCCTCGAAAGGTTTTTCGTCCAATACCTGTATTACGGCCTGCGCGTAGTCCTGCACCGTGGGTGGGTTCGCCAAAACACCCGACTGGCCAAAGCCGGGCAAGTCTACCGTGATGACGCGGTAGTTTTCCTCCAATAAATCCAGGCGGAAGTCTTCCCACACCCGGCTGTCAGCACAAAAGCCGTGCAAAAGTACGACCGGAAAACCCCGGCCTTCGACCTCGTAGGCCACCTGCGTATTACGGAAAGGAACCGTTTTCATAGTATCTAATAATTCGCGGTATGCAGAATGTATTCCATCTCCTGCATCATGTCTCGTTTTTCCTTGCCCGGCGCGTGTACGAAAGCGTCAATGAAGAGTAACTCCTGCTTGGCCGGGTCGTAGATCAAGTAGCTGATGAACGGACCACCCATAAAGTCATTGACGATGTCCCAGATACCGCGCGCTTCCAGTGCGTAATCCCCATTGATGCGGGTCGTTTCTACCAGCAGGGGAAGGTCTTGATCGTTGATGCGCATGTACGTATCGGGGAGGGAAGAACTGACGTACTTCTTACCCAATTTATTACGAATCGCTTTCAAGCCTTCCCGCGTCAGTTGCGATTGGTCGGTATAAGGCACTTTGGTAACCATAATATTGCTACTGGTCTCCGAGGTCTCGCGGCGCATCCAGAACAGGTCTACTTCGTTAAGAGCGCCTTTGAACTGAGACGGAATCCGCATATTGACTCCCATGACGGCGCGCAATTCTTCGCTCAACGTACTATTTGCCCCCCGAAAATAAGTCGTCTCTTCGATCATTTCCGCATTGGCTTCGTTGATGCGTTTAGCGACCGCCGAATAGCTGTTGGTGATATTATCTACCAGTTTTTGCTTGTCTTCCGCAAACAAATAGATGATGAGTTGCCCCTTGGCCCATTTGTTTTTGGCGACGGAATTGCCGTAGCCTTTATCGTCCATGCTGCGCTTGATCTTTTCCGCCCCCACGTGCTGACGGATGAGCTCCGCCGCTTCGGAATACTGATCGGACAAATCACCGACAACGATGAAGGTGCGTAGTTCCTTGCGGAGCGGGTCGCCGCGCAGGTCGCTCATCGCGTGGTGGCGCAGGTCAAAAATCGGCTCAGGTTGGGGCAAGATCGGATAGGCTGCACCGTAGTAATACTCCAAGGAATCCCCAATGGGACCTTCCCAGAGTGGCTTGTCACACAGCACGTTGATCTGGTTGATTTTGCCGAAGGCGATCTTTTCGCTTTCGAAGCTTTCTTGTATACCGCCTTCGGGCGCACAACCCGCTAGGGCCACCGCTACAACTAGCAATATCCCCAACGTGCGTTGACCAGTGGTAAGAATGGCAAAAATATTTTTTTGCATAGTCATTGAGATCAAAAACAATTTAGTTAAAAATACTAGTAGTAAGATGATCTCAGCCGTAATTTTGGTGGGTTAAGCTCTACTTACATTAACTGTGCGATCACATCTTCCTCGCTGACGCCCTCGGCCTCCGCCTTGTAGTTGCGTACGATGCGGTGGCGCAATACGTAGTTGGCAATCGCCTGAACGTCTTCCTGGTCGGGGGAGTACTTGCCGTTGATCGCCGCGTGGCATTTGGCACCTAGTACGAGGTACTGCGAGGCACGTGGCCCGGCCCCCCAACTAATGTAATTGTTCACTTCGCTGGTGGCACGCTCCGTTCCCGGACGCGTTTTGGTAGCCAAACTGACAGCGTATTCTAGTACGTTATCCGCAATTGGAATTTTGCGCACCAACTGCTGGAAGCCGATAATCTGCTCGGCGGTGAGGATATTTTTGAGGTCGTACTGCACCTTACCCGTGGTCGCTTTCACGACGGAAATTTCTTCTTGGTAGGAAGGATACGTCAGCGGAATGTTGAACATGAAGCGGTCCAGTTGCGCCTCCGGCAGCGGATAGGTACCCTCTTGCTCAATGGGGTTTTGCGTGGCTAGCACGAAAAAGGGTGCGGGCAGCACGTGGCGTACCCCACTGACCGTGACCGAGCGTTCTTGCATCGCCTCCAAGAGAGCAGCCTGCGTCTTGGGCGGCGTCCGATTGATCTCGTCCGCCAACACAATATTGGAAAACAGTGGTCCTTTATTGAATTGGAATTGGCGATTCTCCCCCAAAATTTCGGCACCTGTGATGTCACTCGGCATCAAATCCGGGGTAAATTGGATGCGCTTAAAGTCCAAATCTAGCACCTCGGCAATGGTGCTCACCAGCAAGGTTTTTGCCAGTCCCGGTACCCCAACCAACAGACTGTGGCCATTACTGAACAGCGAGATAATCACCGTCTTGACGACCTCGTCCTGGCCTACGATTACTTTGCCAATTTCTGCTTTGAGTTCGCGGTAGGCTTTGGCTAATGCGTCTACCGCTTCTACGTCTGATTTGTACTCCGCCATGGGGTTATGTCATTTAGTTTGGGCAGGATGTGTAACTTATCCTGAATTTTAATTAGCATTAAAATTCAGGACGCTTAGACTAGCTGAAAGCGACTACTACTGGAACGTAAAGCAACACCTTTTAGCCTAAAATCTCTGCGAAATCCCGCGTACACGTGTAGGAACGCGTTAAAGCGACGCAAGTTGCTAAATTTCTGGCGTTTTGTCAAATAAATTTTTGTAGTGGAAATAGTAGATTAGCTAATTGAAACTACTAGCTAAGGTATTTTTGTAGATCAACTTTTTTGATCTCTAAATACTTCTTTTTTAGGTGATCAAAGTCATTATCAGTAGTTACTAGAACCAGTTTTAAAACCTTAGCAGTTACTACTATCCAGAGGTCATTTTATAGACAGGCATGCAAATAATTTGCGGTATCCTCTAGTCCGTTTTTTCTAAATCGTTCTAGTACTGCATATTCATCCATTACTGGATTTCTACGATTTAGGACTAATTCTTTAAAGACATCTACTGCTCGTTTGCAATCAATATCAATTATATCAGTTAAAAAATCATCAGCACTTTTTGCCAATATTCCATGGGGTTCCAATGCTTCGTAAGGAAAGTCCTTCAGATTGTTCGTGACGATTAAATTAGCATTAGTTTTTATTGCCGCAGCAAGTACATGACGATCATCTGGATCAGGCAACTCTAGACTGTCGATGAGAAATTCATAATGCTCAACCATCGCATCTGGGAATGCTTCTAAAAGCCAATTAGTTCTTTTCTCAACTTCGAGATCACTGACTCCCTTTTGCTTCATAACACTAATCCATTCAGTAAATATACCTTTACTCCATTTGGGAGTATATAGATCATAGTGAGCAAACCACAAGAGAATATCTCTTAATTCAATAGGGTATATTACGTTGGTGTCAAGAACGCATGTAAATTGTACACTATGTATCATATAGTCCAGATTCTTCGTCTGCTTGCATGACCTTTATGAGTAGTTCCTTCTGTTTAGCTTTCATCTTATCTCGATATTTCATAATATCATCAAACATTACACGACGATGTTTTCCTATTTTTGTGTAAGGAATTTCACCTGCTTCTAAAAGCTTTACCAGATGTGGACGCGAACACCCTATAATTTCAGCAGCAGCTTGTGTAGTCATTTCGGTAGCCATTGGAATGACAGAAACAATTCTGCCATCGCCCATAGCTTTTAATATATCAGCAAGTAACTGAAGAGCACCAAGCGGTATTTTAATTTGTTCTTGACTTTCTTCAATTTCAATTAAAGGGTTTTGGGTTTTAAGTTCCCGCAAGGTTTCGGATAAAGTACTGTAAGATTCTAAAGCAATTTTCCGATCATCTTTGCTAGGACGCTTTGATTTTGATAGTGACTTTAGCATGATTATTGGTAAATAAGAGGTTGAGTCAAAGTAAGTAGGGATAAGGAAAATGAAACTTCACTTTACAATAATAAACGAAATAAACGAAACAAAAGTTCTTTTTAAGATGTTTATTCCTATTTTGCAAAGAACACCGTTTTATTGATTGGTGTATAATGCTGTTCTTC
>JBCDIR010000010.1:0-13363 GCA_038748735.1 Bacteroidota bacterium
CCCGTGCCGTCAAAAAGGTGATGATCGTGTTCGTAAACTTCGGTTTAGACCGCAATACGCGACAGACTTCCACCCCGTCCATCTTGGGCATCATAATATCAAGCACAATCAGGTCAGGGTTCTCCTTTTCGGCCATTTCGACCCCTGCCTCACCGTCTGAGGCCGTGACGACTCGGAAGCCTTCTTTTTCTAAGTTGTACTGTAGAAACTCCAGAATATCTGGCTCGTCATCTACCACTAAAATTTTGGGCGCATCCATCGGACTGACTGTTAATTTACTGCAAATGTAGGGTTTACAAGTGCGACCAATGTTCCTTGCTTGTTAAGTTAACGTGAAGTTTGGACTTTACTTGGTCTCTTTCTCAATGGTTTCCAATCGTTTGAGTACTGCTTCGTAGGTCTTCTTTAGACGCTTGGGGTCCTCTTGTAGCCACTGCAAACTCTCAATAAATTCGGCTTGGTCGTAGCCCGTCCCTTCCAAGATGAGGTCATAGATTCGGTGAAAGGCGGTGTCCTGATAACTGGGTGACATCTCCCGCGCGGCGGGTTCTACCAGCAAGGCCTCGGCAATAATTTCTATTAGCTGCTCTTCGGGAATGGGCGAAGTAGTCTCCACCTCCTCCTGCCGACAGGCCCCGAGCACAACTACTACGGTCACCATTAAGAACCAAAATTTTCTACGCATCTGAATTGTTTTTACTCACCAATCACCACCTCACCACCTCACCACCTCACCACCTCACTACCTCACCACCTCACCACCTCACCACCTGATTCCTCACCACCTGATTCCTCACCACCCTGTCCGACAGCCGTCAGGCCAGGCGGGCTAAAAATACTGTTTAGGAAAATGCAGCGCACGCACGTCCGCCGTTTCACCGGAAAATGCTGCCCAATCGGTTACGTTTGCTCCCACGATTTCAACGATTCCGCAGGTCGGCAAGTTGTCCAAAAAATCACCTTTATAGAAGAGATTCGTCAGCATCGTCATCCCAGGATTGTGACCAAAAAGAGCTACGGAATCCCATTCGTTGTCCAAATCGTGAATAACCTTTTGTAACAACGCGGTACCGGCGTGGTAAATACGGCTTTGCTGTAAAACATGCGTTGACTGACGTCCCAGTGCTTCCGCAAAATACTGAGCCGTAGTCCGCGCTCGTAAGGCGGTACTACTGACCAATTGGTCCGGCTGCCAGCCTTTTTCTACGAGTAAGTTGGCCATGAAAGGCGCATCGCGTAGCCCCCGTTTATTCAACGGACGATCATGGTCCCGCAGCGTCGGATCGGACCAACTAGACTTAGCGTGACGAATGAGTGTTAGGGTTTTCATAGGAGAATTTTATCTTGTGCTCAAGATAGTGAATAGTAAGCGCATGGATTTCAAAGAAAAAGTAGTTTGGATCACCGGAGCTTCCGGCGGAATTGGGGAACACCTCACCTACGCGTTTGCCCAAGCGGGTGCCAAAGTCGCCATCTCCGCCCGCAAAGAGGCATCCCTCTTGCGCGTACAAGCCAACTGCCCACGGCCTGATGAGATACTACCTCTCCCACTCGACGTGACGGATTATGCGCGGGTGCGCGAAGTGGCCGCACAGGTCATTGAGCATTATGGTTACCTCAATATCTTGGTGAATAATGCGGGTATTTCTCAGCGCTCCTTAGTCAAGGATACGGACTTCGCGGTAGACCAGAAGTTGATGGCCGTCAATTACTTTGGCGCCGTAGTAGCTACCAAAGCCGTTCTCCCAACCATGTTGCACCAGGGCTTTGGCCAAATCGTTGCCATGAGTAGCGTAGCTGGAAAAATTGGGACCCCCTATCGCTCGGCCTACGCCGCTGCCAAGCACGCCTTACACGGCTTTTTCGATTGCCTGCGGGCCGAAGTGGCGGACCAGGGGATCAACGTCTTGCTTTTCACCCCCGGCTACATCGCTACCGACGTAGCTAAAAATGCCATGACCGGAGACGGCAGCCCCAACGGTGATGCCCCCTCCGCCAACGACGCTGGGATGCCCCCAGACATATTTGCCCAGAAAGCACTCCGCGCCATTGCCAAGCAACGGGAAGAAGTCATCATCGGTGGTTTTGAGACGGCTACGATCTATTTGCAGCGCTTTGTTCCGGGTATCTTACGGAAGTTGATTCGGCGCGTGAAGGTGACGTAAGGTCTGATCAGTTGGTAATGTAAAGATATACCGTCGATTACTTGCGCTCCTGCAAATACCGATCAATCAGTTCGTTGATCAAATCGCGCAGGAGTAGTCCTTCGGCCTCGGCGATCGTTTTGAGTTCGGCCAATTGTGCTTTGTTGAACGCGAGGGTCAAGCGGCGCGTATCCGCAATTTTGGTCTTTTTGCGCCGGGGTGGTGCCTCTCCCGTGGGACGAATTAGTAGGTCAAGTCCCGTTAAGCGGCGCGGTGATTTTGCCTTTTTCTTTTTGCTGGGCGCTTCGGCCTCCGCTTTAGCGTTCTCCAGTGCGTCCGATAGGAAGGCGTCCAATTTAGCGTTTAGTCCTTTGGAAGGTTTTTGCGCATCATCCCGACTGGCTTGCTCGTCCGGGAATAGAGATAGCCCCTGCTCACCACTTTCGTCGGCAAACAAGCTGTCTAATCCTTCCGTAAAACGTTTTTTAGCCAAAACTGGATGTTTTATAATACACTTTACTAATGTAACGATATTTGCGGGCATTTCTGTTTCCGCTGTGGGCAATTTATGCCGTTTCCTCGCTACGCTGAATAATTTCTTTCGCTAAAGCCAAGTAATCCTTCGCACCGGGACTGTTGCGGTTGTAGGCAAAAATATCCTTGCGGTGCGCGGGGGCCTCGGCCAGCGCCACGTTATCTCGGATGTAGGTGTCAAAGACGTCTTTGCCGAAATACTTACGGATGGTTTCGACTACGTCGCGGTTCAATACCTTGCGGGCGTCGTACATGGTCGCAATTACACCTCCGATGGATAAGCCCTTATTCAGCCGCAGCTTCACCTTTTGAATCACTTGCTTGATTTTGGCCAAGCCTTGCAGAGCCAAAAACTCCGTTTGTAATGGAATGATTACTTTGTCACTAGCCGTTAGCGCGTTCAAGGTCAACAGACCCAAAGACGGTGGACAGTCAATGATGATGTAATCGTAATCTTCGCGGTGCGGGTCAAAAAGCTCGCGCAGAATGTACTCGCGGCCCGCTTCGTTGATCAGTTCCATCTCCGCACTGGATAAATCTAGGGTAGAAATCACGACGTCCAAACCCGGCTTGTAGGTGTAGGGCGCAATGTCCGACTCGCCACGGAGCGCCTCGTAGATGGTGATGGGCTGCCGCGGAATACCGAGGGATAGCGTCAGGTTCGCCTGAGGGTCTAGGTCAATCAGTAGTACCTTTTTCCCGAGTTCGACCATCGCCGCACCAATATTGATGGTACTGGTGGTTTTGCCAACGCCGCCTTTATGATTCAGTAAGGAGATAATTTGTCCCATACTCGTATTTATTCCGGTCAAAGGTAAGAACCTATTCGGTAGTGGCTTTGATTTTTTGGGTAAAGTTGCCGTCGTGCCGTTTGGAACCAACGATTCCACTCGTTTTCTGCTCTTTATAGCTAGCAATAATTTCTTAGCTTTGCTGCTTTATGGAGTAACGAGCAACATGCGGTTCCCAACGGGAGCAAAACGTGCTCCAATTATTGATATAAAAACGCGGAACGGTGTATACAACCGTTAATAAATAGATATACATGAAGCGTCTGCATCGACTGACGGGCTGGGTAGTATTTGCTATCGCAGCTTTCGTTTATTTCCTTTCGGTGGAACGTACGGGAAGTTTGTGGGACTGTGGGGAGTTCATCCTCGGAGCGTACAAGCTGCAAGTCGTTCACCCGCCGGGTGCTCCACTCTTCGTACTCATTGGTCGCCTGTTTACGTGGTTCGCGGAACTGTTTAGCGACAATCCCGAAGATATTGCCTTCTCCGTTAACCTCATGTCGGGACTGTGTACGGCTTTTGCCGCGTCCTTCATCGCCTGGGTGACGATCATGCTGGGCCGCCACGCGATGGTGGGGCGGGAAGCTGATACCGATAACGGGCAGGACATTGCCCTGGCGGGTGGCGGTCTGGTCGCGGGCTTAGCCACGGCTTTTGCGTCGTCCATTTGGTTTTCGGCGGTCGAAGGTGAGGTGTACGCCATGTCAACCATGTTCACGGCCTTGACACTCTGGGCCGTCGTCAAGTGGTACGTTCTACCGGATACTCCCAAGGCGGACCGCTGGATGATTTTTGCGATTTACGCTGCGGGTTTATCCATCGGGGTACACTTGCTGAGTATGCTGACGTTTCCAGCGCTAGCCCTCTTCTACTATTTTAAAAAGTACGAAAAGACCAACTTCTTGGGCATGGCTGCTGCAGCCGGCATTGGCGTGGTGACGATTGTCGTTCTCCAAAAATTGGTCATTGTTGGTATTCCCACCTTGTGGACCAAGATGGAGTTGTTGCTCGTCAACGAAATGGGCCTAGCCCCCCAGTCGGGTATCGTGCCTACGCTCCTCATTGTTTTTGGGGTACTGACTGCGGGTTTATACTTCGCACACCAGAAGCGCAGCGCCATTCTACAACAAATCTTCGTAGCGACTTCTTTAGTGGTCATTGGCTTCAGCATCATCGGGGTAGTTGTCATTCGTGCGAATGCGGAGACCCCCGTCAACATGAATAACCCGAGCGATGCGATGCGTCTCCTACCGTACCTCAACCGGGAGCAGTACGGCGAACGTCCATTGCTACGCGGACCAGACTTCAACGCTGGACAACCGAACCAAACCATCGAAGACCGCTACGGTCTCGTCGGGGATCGTTACGAGTATACTGATCTGAAAATTTCGCAGGAGTGGCCCACCCGCGAGACGCGCCTCTTCCCGCGGATGACGGACGGCACACTAGGCCGCCCCCGCCTCTACAAGCAGTGGATGGGCCTGGACCCCAACGCACCCCTACCCGCAGGGCGACCCACGGCGGGTGATAACCTCGGCTTTTTCTTACGTTACCAAGTAGGCTGGATGTACTGGCGCTACTTTATGTGGAACTTCTCCGGTCGTCAAAACGGGGAACAAGGTTTCTACGATTGGGACAAGAGCGCCGGCAACTGGATTACGGGTATTTCCTTCATTGATTCGGCCCGTTTGGGAAACCAAAGCCTACTGCCGGATAAGATGCGCAACGACCCTTCGCGTAATGTGTACTACATGCTACCCTTCCTATTTGGTTTGTTGGGCATGTTGTGGCACGCTCAAAAGAACGGTAATGATTTCATTGGCTTGCTGGCCTTGTTCATCATCACGGGCATTGGTATCATCGTTTATTCTAACCAGCCTCCGAACGAACCCCGGGAGCGTGACTACGTCCTGGCTGGGTCCATCTTTACCTATTGTATATGGATAGGTTTGGCCGTGCCGTCGCTGTTCCAGGTTTTCAAGGACAGCCTGGGGCTGAGTAAAACCGTTGGAGCGGGGGTAGCTACGGCTTTGGTACTAGTGGCTCCCTTGCTAATGGGTTTCCAAAACTTTGACGATCATACGCGCAACGGCCACGCTGGTGCGCGCGATTACGCCAGCAACTTCCTCAATTCCGTCGAAGAGAACGCCATTATTTTCACTTACGGTGATAATGATACCTACCCACTCTGGTACGCTCAAGAGGTCGAGGGTATCCGTACGGATGTACGGGTGGTCAACCTCAGTCTCATTGCCGTAGATTGGTACATTGATTTGCTGCGTCGTAAAGTCAACGATTCCCCCGCGATCAACATGACGATTCCGCGGGAAAAACTGCGGGGTAAGCTGCGGAATCAGGTCCCGTATTATAACCCAGCGGGTACGGACCGACCCATTACTTTGCAAAACTTTATTGAGTTTATCGGTCGGGATAATCCGGTGGGTGTTTCCGGTGGGCCGTCTTTCGAAACGCACTTCCCCACCAAGCAGGTCTTCTTGCCCGTCGATAAGCAAAAGGTGCTGCAAAGCGGCTTGGTCGACCTGGCGGATACGGCCAAAATTGCGGATGCTATTCCCGTCCGGATTGATGGTAACTACCTCATCAAAGACGGTATTGCTATCCTGGACATCATTGCCTCGAACCTGTGGGAGCGCCCCGTCTATTTTGCCGTCACGGCCCGGATGGAGAAGCTGTTTGGTATGCAAGACTACACCCAATTGGAGGGGCTAGCACTGCGCTTCACCCCTATCAAGTCCCGCAGTGAAAACCAGCTCTACGGCCTGTTGGGAAGCGGCAAAGTGAACACCGACGCCATTTACGAAAACATCATGAATAAGTGGCGCTGGGGTAACTTCGATACGGAAGACACCTACGTAGCGCACAGCTACGGCCCGAGTGTACAGAGTATGCAGTTCGCTATTCAGCGGGCGGCCACGGCCCTGCTAGAAAGCGGGGATAAGCAGCGGGCAATCGACCTGGTAGACAAATATTTTGCGTCCTTCCCAGATATGAACTTCGAGTTTGGGCTACACGCCACTTATATGGTCGGCATCTACGCCCAGGCCGACGCTTGGGATAAAGCTAAAGGGCCGATGCGCGTCATTGCACGCAACATTAGCCAACGCATGGACTACTACTCGACCTTGGATGAAGCTACGCTACGCGCCAGCTACGGTACGGACTTACAAGCCGCACAAGTAGTCGGGGAACGAATGGTTGTCTACGCCAATCAATCTGGTGACGCAGAACTCACTGCGGAAATGGAGAGCCTCTTCGGACCTTATGTAGACCCACGCCGTGGCCCCGTTCCACCGGATGGTGACCTCCCGCCAGGCGGTGGTCAATAATCTACTTGCACCTTAGTACTAAAAGTAGAGCCATCCTTGACACGTAGTTAAGGATGGCTCTTTTTATATTACGGAACTATTTACCCTTTCAGTTCTACTTTAGCTCCTTCCTTGACCGCCTCAACCACTTCGGGGTTCAGCAAGGTAGAAATGTCGCCCAGGTTGGATACATCACCCGAGGCCACTTTGCGCAAGATGCGGCGCATGATCTTGCCCGAACGCGTTTTGGGTAAACCCGGTACGATCTGGATCATATCTGGCTTCGCAATAGGACCGATGACTTTAGTGACAACGCCACGTAATTCCTTTTCAAAGGCGGCCTCGTCCGCGACGTCTCCCTGCATGATGACGTAAGCGTAGATACCCTGCCCTTTAATGGCGTGTGGATAACCCACCACGGCACTTTCGACCACTTCCGGGTGCTCGTTGATAGCGTTTTCTACTTCGGCGGTACCCATGCGGTGACCCGAAACATTGATGACATCATCTACGCGGCCAATGATGCGGTAGCGGCCATCGGCATCGCGGCGGGCACCATCACCCGTGAAGTACATATCCTCAAAAGCAGAGAAATACACCTTGCGACAACGCTCGTGATCGCCGTAAGTCGTCCGAATCATGGACGGCCACGGGAATTTTACGCAAAGTAGTCCTTCCACGTCATTACCGACTACTTCCTCCCCCTGCGCATTCACTAAAATGGGTTGTATACCCGGCATGGGATAGGAGGCGAAGCAGGGTTTCGTATCCGTAATGCCCGGTAGGGGGGTGATCATAATGCCACCCGTTTCTGTTTGCCACCAAGTGTCCACGATGGGGGCATTGCCCTTGCCTACCTTTTCGTCGTACCATTCCCAGGCTTCCTGGTTGATGGGTTCGCCAACGGAACCGATCACTTTCAGGGAACTGAGGTCATACTTATCTACGTACTCGTCGCCCTTGGCCATGAGTGCGCGGATGGCGGTAGGAGCGGTGTAGAACTGATTTACCTGGTGCTTATCGCAAACCTCCCAGAAGCGACCCGCATCGGGATAGGTGGGTACCCCCTCAAACATCATCGTCGTGGCTCCGGCCAGCAGCGGTCCGTAGACGATGTAAGAGTGACCCGTAATCCACCCAATGTCCGCCGTACACCAGTAAACGTCGCCGGGTTGGTACTGGAATACGTTGCGAAAGCTGAAGCAGGTGTACACCATGTAACCGCCGCAGGTGTGAACTACGCCCTTGGGCTTACCCGTCGAGCCAGAAGTGTAGAGGATGAAAAGCATATCCTCGCTGTCCATCGGCTCGGCGGGACAGTCGGTACTTTGGTCGTCAACTTGTTCGTGCCACCATTTGTCGAGTTCGTTGTTCCAGTTGATGTCGCCCCCCGTGTTTCGGTGAACTAAGACCGTGTCTACGCTGGTACAATCCATCGCAATGGCCTCGTCGACTACTTGCTTAACGGGGATGTTCTTCGCACCGCGGTTGTTGTAGTCGGAGCAAATGACCATTTTACAAGTAGCGTCCTTGATACGGTCCGCCAGGGCGCTGGCCGAAAAGCCCGCAAAGACGACCGAGTGGATGGCTCCAATTCGTGCGCAGGCCAGCACACCGATGGCCAGTTCGGGGACCATGGGCATGTAAAAACAGACGCGGTCCCCTTTGCCGATACCATTGGCTTTGAGGGCGTTGGCGGCTTTGCACACTTCGGCGTGTAGTTGCTGATACGTATACGATTTGGCCGGCGTGTTGGGGTCGTTAGCTTCCCAAAGAATAGCCACCTGATCGCCGCGCTCGGCGAGGTGCCGGTCTAGGCAGTTTTCGGTGATGTTGAGCTGTCCACCGACGAACCACTTAACGTCCGGTTTTTTGAAGTCCCAGTCGAGGACGCGATCCCACTTTTTTTGCCAGTGGAAAGTGTCCGCCTGCTCGGCCCAGAAGCCTTCCGGGTCGTCAACGCTACGCTGCCAAGCGGATTTGTATTCGGCGAGGTTTTTGATCTGTAATGTCATTGTTATTGATTAGTTGTTATATTCTGTTTTAAACATCTAAAAATATAGATATTTGAATGTTTTTAGCTAAAAAAACGAGCTTTAACTTCACCAAGCAAAGAACGAAAGCGAATACGTATCACCGCAAAGGATGTAATCGTAAAGCGAAGTCTTTCGTTCCGTACGCTTTGGACAAGTTGTATAGCTAGCCGAACTGTAAAAGTTCGTTCACTGTGTGGACCAGTTCGTCGTTATCGAACGGTTTGGTGAGGTACACTTCACCACCGATAGCGTAGCCCTGGCGTTTGTCCTGTTCGGTCCCTTTGGCCGTCAGGAAAATGATCTGCGTATCCTGGTAGCGTTGATCGTGGCGGATGTGTCGAGCGGTTTCCAAGCCGTCCATTTCGGGCATCATCACGTCAAGGATGACCAAATGCGGTTGGTAGGTAGCCATGCGTTCGAGAGCTTCTTTGCCGTTGCGGGCCTGCTCGACTTTGTAGCCTTGTTGCGTCATCAAGAAGACGATTGGGACGAGGATGTTGGGTTCGTCATCGACTACTAGTACCCGTTTAAGATCGACAGATTGCATATTAATTAGCGTAGGTGGTGAAGCCAGTTGGCTATTTGCAACAATAGCTGGTCAAACTAGCTTTCTACCTGCTAAAATATGGCATTTTTGAGAAATAAAAAATTAATCCTGGGATAAGGGCAGATAGATCAAAAACGTTGCACCTTTTCCCTTGGAACTCTCCACAAGAATGCGTCCTCCGTGCTGTTTCACTATGGTTTGGGTAATGGCTAAGCCGAGTCCCGTTCCTGGTGGTTTGCCGTGCTCGCGGTCGCTGAACTGGGTGAATTTCTCAAAAACATTGTCCATCTCGTGTGGGCTGAGGCCAAAGCCATTGTCCGTCACACTTATTTCAATTTCACGTCCGACGGCCTTTGCCGCCAGTTGTACTTGTCCGTTGGGCGAGGCACAAAACTTACTAGCGTTAGACAGCAAGTTGAGGATCGCCTGCAGCAGTTGATCGCGCTGCCCGTGTCCGTGTAGTGAATTGGTGGGCAGTTGTACTGCAAAATCAATTTGCCGCTCCTGCATGATGGGCTTGATACTGGCGGCGGCGGTTTCCAGTAGGGGCCGTATTGCTACTCGCGTAGCGTTGTTGGTCGGTAGTGCGTGTTGTAATTTTTCCCAATCCAGTACTTGGTCTACCAAGCGGGCGATACGCGCACTTTCACTGACGATAATCGCTAGATACTTTTCCTTATCCGCGGCTGGTAAATCGGTATTTTCAGCCAAGATGTTCGCCAATGATTTGATGGAGGTGATGGGGGTACGTAGTTCGTGGGTAATAGTGGTGATGAAGTCCGCTTTGAGTTCGTCGAGTTCCTGGAGCTGTTCATTGGCCGTGCGCAACTGCTGGGTGGTCGCCTCTAGTTCCTGGGACTTTGCTTCGACGACTTTGCTGTAAGCGACGATTTCTCGGGTTTGGTCCAGGATACGGAGCATCTCCTCGATGCTGATGGGTTCTTCCTGAACGATATTATTGATAATGATTTTGGCGGAAGCCGCACCGATAGCACCCGCTAAATTGCGTTCAGCCACGCTGATGAAGTCTTCGCCTACTTCGGTGCCGGGGGGCAATTGCCGCAGCGCCCGCGACGTGAAGGACTGGACGATTTCCTCCGTTTTTTCAATGCCGATAAAGCGTCTTAACACGTGAAAAACGTCCTCAAAACGAGCCGTACGGCGAATGACCTCGTGGGAGGAATCATCTTCCAAATAGTCGTATATATTGACAAAAACATTGGCTTGGTAAGCCTCCAGCGGACTCGGGATGGTGTTGATGGATACGAGCACGTAGGTCAGGGTGTTTAGCGATAAGCTCCAAAATGCGCCGTGTGAGAGTCGGTCCATACCTTCCATTCCGAAGAGTGTGTACGGTCGTAGCCAGGCTTGTCCGAATAAACCTTCTTCGATGATGGAGATGGGAAAAAAACCCGCTTCTACCAAAGTGGGTAAGGGTAAGCAAAAGCCCCAAACGATAGCCCCTACGCTCAGTCCCCAAACTGCCCCCTTGCGCGTAGCTCGTTTCCAAAACAAGCCACCCAGTAAAGCGGGGGCAAACTGCGCTACGCCCGCAAAAGAAATTAAGCCGATGGATACTAAACCGTAGCTAGCACTCACGAATTTGAAGTAACCGTAAGTTAGCAACATAATGATGACGATACTGACCCGGCGGATGCCCAGCAGTCGATCCGTTATGTCTTCGGTTTGGCGGGCGCTGGTCGGGGCGTACTGAATTAAGGCGGGCATGAACAGGTGATTGCTAATCATGATGGCTAGGGCCGTGACCGCTACAATGACCATACCCGTCGAGGCCGAAAAGCCTCCCAAAGCTACCAGCAACGAAAGGAATGGCTGGTCCGCCAAAAGCGGTAAACTGAGTACAAACATGTCCGCATTAGCTGCCGTTCCTTGCAGCAAGGAGCCACTGACCGCAATGGGTAACACGAAGATATTGATTAAAAACAAGTAGAGTGGAAATAGCCAAGTAGCCGTCTTGACAAACTCGGGATTGGTGTTTTCCACCACGGCGACGTGAAACTGGCGCGGCAGCAACAGTATGGCAAACATAGACAGGAGCATGAGCCAAAACCAGTACCAACCGTCCACTGTTTCCTGGTCAAAAAAGAGCGTAGCGGCGATTTCAGGAACGGCCTGCGCTTGCGCAAAAAGGTCACCAAAACCGTTGAATAAACCGTAGCAGACGAAAATTCCCACCAATAAGAAGACGATTAACTTGAAGACGGATTCAAACGCTACCGCAACGACGAGGCCCTCGTGCCGCTCATTCGGATCTAGGTTTCGGGTGCCGAAAATGATCGCAAAAATCGCCAACGCTATGGCGATGTACCAAGCAGTATCCTGATAGAACGGAATAGCCAGCAGCCCTTCGCCCGACCACGCCTGTACCCCTTCGTGTGTGAGGATGTCATAACTAACGGCGATCGCTTTGAGCTGGATAGAGATGTAGGGGACGATACTGGCAATGGCCAGTAGGGTGGCGATGACCCCCAAGAGTGTGCTCTTGCCGTAACGCGAAGAAATGAAGTCCGCGATGGAGGTGATGCGCTGGGCCTTACTCACCAGTATCATTTTGTACAAAACGAACCACCACAATACTGCCGAAACCGTCGGCCCTAAATAGATGGGTAAGAAATGAATACCCGCTGCAGCTGCTTTGCCGACACTACCGAAAAAAGTCCAAGCCGTACAGTACACCGCCAGCGATAGCGCGTAGATGTAAGGGTTATTCACTGTACTGATTCCTCGCTTGCTGCGCCGATCCGTCCAGTAGGCGATCAGGAACAAGAGGCCGATGTAGGCAATGGCCGCCGCAATAATCAGGCTGGAAGACATGTGAATGGGCACTTCGGTTAACGACGTGGCGGGTAGTCACGGAATTGATACCAAACTAGCCCGATGATAGCCAACCACGCCAAACAAATGTAAACATATAAAACGGGCAGCCCAAAGACAAACCCGTCCTTGCCGAAAATGCGCAGCACCGGAAAAGTGAACAGCAAGAAAGCAACAAATGCCAGCGTGAGCAGTCGTGCGTTGCGGTCATTGGACATGCTTAGAGGAATAGCGTGAGAAAAGAGGAGGAGCCAAACGGCTCCTCCCGCATCCTTACCTCGGGCCGCGCTTGTTCGCAAATTGATTACCAACTTAAGCGTCGGCGCAAAGGTAGTTTAGACCAAATAAAACGTTTTTACCCTTGCTGCTTAGGTAACAACCCAAACCAGCTCGGTTGAATGTACTCGCTCTTTTGTAAAGCCCACAAGAAGAGCAAAGCAAAGGCCCCAATGCCTACCGAAACCAGGGCATTTCCCTGAAACTGTGGCTCTAGCAAAAAGCGGAGCAAGAGGGTGCCCAGGAGGTAAAAGATTACGAAAATATCCGAGGCCGTACGGCTGAGTTGGAGTTTCATGGTTGAATAGTTTAATGCGCCTGTGCTGTCCCAGAGCCCCGAGGCACGCGAATGTCTTCGACGATGGCTTGGATTTCTGGTGGTGGCGCGGGGGTGAACTTACTGACGGTGAGGGAAACAGCGAAGTTAAGCAGCATTCCCAGCGTACCAATTCCTTCGGGGGAGATACCAAACCAGAACTGATCCGGCGTGCCACCCAGGAACTTAAAGTAGATGATGTAGGCGGCTGTGAAGACGATACCCGCAATCATGCCCGCTACGGCTCCTTGCATGTTCATCCGCTTGGAGAAAATACCCATAATGATGGCCGGGAAAAAGGAAGCCGCCGCCAAACCGAAGGCGAAAGCCACTACCTGCGCCACAAAACCGAGCTGCAAGGTGCCTGCATAGCCCGCAATGACTACCGCAACGCCGATGGCGATACGGGCCGCGCGGAGTTCGCCTTTCTCTGAAATGTTAGGCATCAGTTGCTTTTTGAGCATATCATGGGAAACCGAGGACGAGATGACGAGCAACAGACCCGCCGCCGTAGACAGCGCCGAAGCCAACGCTCCCGCAACGACAAGGGCAACAACC